>JANXWQ010000137.1 GCA_025351065.1 Chthoniobacter sp.
TGACCTCCGCGAAGTAAGGATGCAGCTTCAGCCGCACGGTCGGCTCCTGGATGCAGCCCCACTGGTTCTTGATGGACATGGACACCTGCGTGTTCATGTGAATTTTCGGCACCGGCAAAGTAATGAAGGCGTCGATCTCACGAAGCATCAGCCGCGGCATCGGCACGCGCAGCTTTCGCCAGCCCGCGCGGACTTCCAGCCATTCGGGTTCGGTGAAACTCACGTTCACCAGTTCCGCGCCGGTCTCCGCGGCGAGCTGGTCGATCCCCATGCCTTTGAAAACCTCGTCGATGGAAAAACGGTTGTAACCGCCGCTGTCGGCCTCTCCGATGATGACCCGATAGCCGCGTCCGAGCAGGCAGAGCGTGACGGCGCGGAGGCAGTCGAGCGAAGTCATCACGCCGGGGCGAAACTCGGGAAAGGTCAGGTTTGGCTTGAGAAAGATGCGCCCGCCCGCTGGCACGGTTTTGAAAAAGCCGATGTGCTCCAGCGTCTCCTTAATGACCGGCCCGTAGTCCGAACCTTCGAGGTGCTTTAGAAAGACGATGGGTTGCTTGGTCATTTCTGGCGGAGGCACTCTTCGTAAACACCCTCGATGCTTTCAACCATCTTTTTAAGATCGAACCGCTCCTCGATGCGCCGCGCGCCCGCCGCGCCGAGCCGCTGGCGCAAAGCCGCGTCGCCCAGCAACAGCGCCAGTTTTTCCGCGAGCGCCGCGGCATCGCCGGGCGGGACGAGAAAGCCGGTTTCCCCGTCTGCGACCTGCTGGACGGAGCCGCCGATATTGGTCGCGATCACCGGCAGCCCGCGGCACATCGCCTCCATGACCACGCCGCCAAACGGCTCGGGCTGCGCGGAGGGCAGCACAAAGACATCCATAGCGGCGTAGGCGGGCAGGGGATTCTCCAGTTCGCCAGTAAAGACCACGTCGCCTTCGAGACCGTGTTCGCGGATGATCGCGGCGAGTTCGTCGAGGTGCCATTCGTTGCCGGGAAACGGCGCGCCCACGATGACGTAGCGCGCCGTCACGCCGCGCTTTTTCAAAAGGCCCGCGGCGCGCAGCAACACTTCCTGGCCTTTGCGGATGAGCTTGATCCGGCCCACGCAGCCGACCACCAGCGCGTCGCCGAGCCCGTAGTGCGCGCGAAACTTTGCGCCTGCCGCCGGATCATCCAGCGCAAACTCGGACAGCACGAAACCGTCGTGCACCACCTTCGCGCCGTACGATTTCGGAAACTGCCCCGCGACCGCGTCGGAGACGGCGAGGATGCGCGACGAGAACGCGTGGATGTAGCGCGAGTAGAATTTCCAAAACAGCGGGAACTCCAGAAACCAGTCGCGGATATGCCAGACATTCGGCACGCCGGCGAGGCACGCGGCGAGGCCGGGCGAGAGCATCACGCCGGTATTGGTATGGACGAGGCCGATGCGGTGCGCTTTGATGATCCGCCGCAGGCTGATGACGGACAGCGGGAAATTCAGCGCGAAAAGCACGAGCGGCCACGGGCGCAAAATCTTCCGCTCGATCACGCTCAGCTCGGGGAAAATGATGGTGTCGACCTGCGCCGCGCGGAGGTCGTCGGCCAGCGGGCCGGGGCCGGGCATGAGGACGATGGGTTCAAACTTCGCGCGATCGAGCAGCTTCACATGGCGCAGCAGGCAGCGGCTCGCGCCGTAAATGTCGGCGCTATTGTTGACGAGGAGGATTCTCGTCGGGGCCGCTGCTTTCGCCCACGACGGATCAAGGCAGTCGCCATACACGCTGGTGATTTTTGCGACCATGCCCGGCAGCGTGAATTTTTCCCGCACCCGCCGCCGGCCCGCCTCGCCAAAGCGCGAGCGGAGCGCGTTGTCGCGCAGCAGAATTTCCAGTTTGTCCGCCAGCGCCACGGCGTCGCCGGGCGGCACGAGGTAGCCGGTCTCGCCCTCGGCGACCTGCTCGACCGAGCCGCCGATGTTCGTCGCCACGACCGGCACGCCCATGCACATCGCCTCCATGACTACGCCGCCGAAGGGCTCGGGCTGCGCGGAGGGCAGGACGAAAATGTCCATCGCCGCGTAGGCGGGGCGCGGGTCGGCGAGTTCGCCGGTGAAAACCACGTCGTCGCCGAGCCCGGACTCGCGGACGATCTCGTGCAGCTTTTCGAGATGCGCTTCGTTGCCGGTGTAGGGCGCGCCGACGACGAGGTATTTCGCGCGCACGCCGCGCCCGTGCAAAAGCCCCGCCGCGCACAGCAGCACCTCCTGGCCTTTGCGCTGGAGTTTGATGCGCCCGACGCAGCCGACCACCAGCGTATCGCCGAGCCCGCGTTCCTGCCGAAAGGCCGCACCGGCCTGCGGTCCGCCCATTTCAAACTCGGCGATGTCGAAGCCGTTGTTGATCACGCTGACCTTCGTGCGGTCGCGGAACTGGCCGGCGATGGCTTCCGACACGGCGATGATGCGCGTGGAGAAAAAGCGCATCCACACTTCGAGGATGCGCCAGAAACCTTTGAACTCCTGAAACCAGTCGCGGATGTGCCAGACGTGCGGCACGCCCGCCAGCCACGCGGCGAGGCCGGGCGACAAAATCACGCCGGTGTTCGTGTGCACGAGGGCGATTTTTTCGCGCCGCAAAATCCGCCGCAAGGCGAGTGCGGAGAGCGGCAGGCGGAGCGCAAAGAGTAGCACCCGCCACGAGCTGAAGACGTCCCGGGTGATGATGCTGAGCTGCGGGAAGACGATGACCGGCACGGCCAGCGCGCGCACTTCCGCGGCCAGCGGCCCCTCTGCGGGCAGCAGCACCACGGGGTCGAACTCCGCGCGATCCAGCGTGCGCAGCAGGCGCACGAGCGAGCGGCTAGCACCGTAGATGTCCGAGCTGTTGTGAACGTAAAGTACGCGGGTGGAAAAATGTCGCATCGGACGCGGGCGCGAATAAATGTGGGCGTCCACCTTGAAGGCAAACCGTTTCACCGTCCAATCACTCATTCATGTGCGGCCTAGCCGGATACGTTGAGCCGCACCGCGGCCCCGATCCACAGGTGCTGCGCGCGATGGAGGCGGCTATCGAGCATCGCGGCCCGGATGAAGGCCACATCTGGACGGATGGCGTGTGCGGGCTGGTGCATCGGCGGCTGCGGGTGATTGATTTGTCGGCGGCGGCGGCGCAGCCGATGTGCAACGAAGACCAGTCGCTGTGGGTGGTTTTCAACGGTGAGGTTTACAACTTTCAGGAGCTGCGGGCGGAGCTGCTGAAACTCGGCCACACCTTCGTCAGTCATGGCGACACCGAGGTGCTGGTGCATGGCTTCGAGGCCTGGGGCACGGCGCTTTTCGCGCGGCTGCGCGGCATGTTTGCCGTGGCGCTGTGGGAGAAAAATGCGCGCCGTCTGACGCTGGTGCGCGACCGTCTCGGCAAGAAGCCGCTGTTCTTCGCGACGACGGGTGGCGGCATCGTGTTCGGCTCGGAGCTGCCGGTTTTCAAAGGTGTGCCGGGCCTGGCGCTGTCGCTCTCGCGGCCGGCGTTTGCGGAATACATGGAGTTCGGCTACGTCCACGCGCCGCGCACCATTTTGAATGAGGTACAGGCGTTGCGGCCCGGCCATTTCGCGGTGTGGAGCGCGGCGGGATTCCAGACGCAGGCGTACTGGCAGTTGCCGGAAAATCCGACGCTTCCGCGCGGAGATGACACGTCCGAAGCGTCGGCGGCTGCGCTGGAAGCGCCGCTGCGCGACGCGGTCGCGTGCCGGCTCGTAAGCGATGTGCCGCTCGGCTGTTTCCTCAGCGGCGGCATTGATTCCAGCCTCGTCGCGGCGCTCGCGCAGCAGTCGCTCGGCACGCCGCTGCAAACCTACACCGTGGGTTTTTCCGACTCGCAGATGGACGAGGCGCGGCACGCCGCGCGCATCGCGCGGCATCTCGGCACGGAGCATCACGAGCTGATGATCGAGGTCGGCGGCATCGCGGGCGAATTCGTCGAGATTCTCGCGCGGCTGCCCGAGCCGCTGGGTGACGATTCATTCATCCCCACGTTCGCCATTTCCCGCGAAACGAAACGGCACGTCACCGTCGCGCTCTCCGGCGACGGCGGCGACGAATCGTTCGCCGGCTATGCGAAATACCGGCAGTTTCAAAGCGCACGAAAATGGCAGGGGCCGTTCCCGCGGGCATGGGGCGCAGTCGCCAGCCTGCCGTGGCCGGATCGCGTGAAAAAAAGCTTGGAGGCGCTGAGCGCGGAAACCCCCTGCGAACTCGCGCGCTGGCTCTCGACGCTGTGGAAAAAACCGGAGCTGGACGCGATCCTGCCGCGCGCTAACCGGCTGCCGGAAGGCGATGATTTTTTCGCAACCGCGTGGGATCGCCGCGCCGCGTTTGGCGCGACCGAGCGCTTCATGCTCACGGACATCGAGACGTATCTGGCCGACGACATCCTGCCGAAAGTGGACCGCGCCAGCATGGCCGTGGGGCTGGAGGTGCGCAGCCCGTTTCTCGACCAGCGGCTGATCGCCGCCGCGCTGGAATTTCCCTCGCGCACCGGCCTGCAAAACGGCGGCAAGGACGTGCTCAAACGCATCCTCGAAAAGCATGTCCCGCGCGCCCTGTTCGAGCGTCCGAAACAGGGTTTCGGCATTCCCATCGAAGCATGGTTCCGCGGCCCGCTGCGCGATGTCCTGCTCGAATACACCAGCCCCGAACGCACCCGGCGGCGCGGCCTTTTGAACCCCGAAGCGCTGGCCTCCTACGTGCAGGCCCACCTCGGTGGCCG
>JANXWQ010000182.1 GCA_025351065.1 Chthoniobacter sp.
AGACCTCAGAGACCGTCAAGTAAACAACCTTGCCATGCCGTCGCGAAGCTTAGACTTCGCGACGGCTTTTTTTTGCCCTCGTTACCAGGCTCCCGCTGAAAGTCCTTGGCCACGAAGCTCTGCTTAGCCGATGTGAGACCGCCCACGGCGTGCGAAGCTGGCGCTTTGGCACGGGCGACTTGGTGGGTGCCTTAGTCGTGCTTGGCGCCGTCGTGCTCGCATTTGCCGGACTTGTCCCCGCGGCGGTCATGGTCGTCGCACTTTTTCTTTTCCGCGGCATCTGGAGGAACCGGGGTGTCATCGTTTGTGGAAGCAGGGTCAGCCGCCGATTCCCGCGGGCCTTGCGCGAGCCGCGCCGGCTGCATGATGGCCAGTCGCATATCCCGCGCCCGTTCCGCGAGTGCAGGATTTTCCACTGTGCAGCCGGTGCCAAAAAGCAGCGGCGGCAGGATGATGAGCAACAGGGTCTTATTCATGGCAAACGCTGCCGTGGGTTGTGCGGACTGAATCGTATCCGGCTCAGGGGTGGGCAGCAATGAAGCGGGCGACGGCGGTGAGGTCGGCGGCAGGCTGATGGGCGGCGGGCTGGGCGAGGTCGCGCATTTGGCAAAGGGTGCGGTCTTTCCAGATCCACGCCTCCGGCTGATACGGGCCGACTTTGCGCGGGTCGCTCCAGGTGTGGATGGAGAGGAGGCGCGGGCTGAGGGCGGCGGCGATGTGCATGGGGCCGCTGTCCACGCTGACGGTGAAGGCGGCGCGGCGCAGCAGCCAGATGAGTTCGGGGAGGGTGGTGCGGTTGAGGAGGTTGGTGACGTTCGTAGCGTCGGCAAGCGTGGCCGCGGTGCGGCCGGCGAGGACGATGCGGCGGGGGGCGAGGGTGCGGCAGAAGTCGGCGATTTCGGAGGCGGTGAGGGATTTGCCCGCGCCGCGGGAGAAGGGGTGGAGCACGATGAAGGGCTCGGTGGCGTCGAAGCCGGCGGGCGGGGAACCTTGTGGCAGCGGCCATTCGAGCGGGACGGCGGGGTCGATGCCTAGGGCCGCGACGAGGGCGAGGTAGCGCTCGACGGCGTGCGCTTTGCCGGACACGTCCGCGGTCGCGTCGTAGAAATGGCGCGCGCCTTCGCGGGCGTCGGACAAGCCGAGGATGCGGCCGCCGTCGGCGCGGCAAAGGCGGGCGATGAGGGCGCTGCGGAGGAGGCCTTGGAAGTCGAGGACGAGGTCGGCGCGCACGCGTTCGCGCAGCGCCCGCGCCCAGGGCGCGATGCGCAGCAAGCCGCCCGCGCCGCGGAAATTCTTCCGGGGAAATTCCACGACTTCATCGACGTGCGGGTTCCCGTCGAGCAGCGGCATCCACTCGGAATTGATGAGCCAGTGCAGCCGCGCTTGCGGCCACTTTTTTTTCAGCAAGGCGACGGCGGGGAGCGTGTGGACGATGTCGCCGAGGGAACTAGGCTTGATGACGAGGATGTCGGCGGGGGCGCGCATGCGCGCGCTATTTGCCGAGGGCGAGCCGGTCGGCGAGCCGCTGAGGCAGGCCGGCTTCGATGATTTTGTCCTGCGCGCTCCAGATGTCGTACTCGAGCCGGCGGAGTTCGATGAGCTGCTTGTCGGGGTAGTAGAGGACGTAGGAGGCGTGCCAGTCGCCGTCGCGGGGCTGGCCCACGCTGCCGCAGTTGATGAAGTACTTTTTCCCCGGCTCGATGGTGAGCTTGTCGAGGAGCTGGCTTTTCACCGAACCCTCGCGGATGTAGGCGCGCGGCGCGTGGGTGTGGCCGTAGAAGCAGAGCTGGGTGTGCTGGTAGTTGAAGCTCGCGGCGGCGTCGAGCTGGTTGAAGACGTAGCCCCATTTGTGCGGGGTATCGAGGGTGGCGTGGACGATGGTGAAGTCGCGCACCTGCCGCACCATCTTGAGGTCGCGGAGCCACTGCTTGTCGGTTTCGGAAAGCTGGTTGCGGGTCCAGTTGATGGCCTCCTCGGCAAGCGGGTTGAAGCCGACGAGGTCGTCGGTGATGGAGGCCTGCTCGTCGTGGTTTCCCTTCACCACGGGGCAGTCGAGGTTGCGGACGAGGTCGAGGCATTCCTTGGGGTTGGCGTTGTAGCCCACCACGTCGCCGAGGCAGACGTAGTTCGTGACCTCGTGCTTTTCAGCGTCGGCAAGGACGGCCTTGAGGGCCTCGAGATTGGCGTGGATGTCTCCGAAGATGGCGAATCGCATGTCAGGGGTTTGAAGGAGGAATATCTATTTTCTGCGCGGCGGGAACACCCAATTTTTCCTGCAATTCGCCAAGCAGCTTGAGCAGCGTGGGCAGCCGCTCGTCTTCGCCTTTGCGGTAAAGGGCGAGCAGTTTCTCGTAGGCCTCCTGCTCGTGGCCTGGGCAGGCGGCGAGTTCATAGACGGCGAGGCGGTGGAGAAAGACGGGCGCATCCGCGCATTGCGCGCCGCGGGCGTAGGTCTCGGCGGCTTTGCAGTGGTCGTGGTAGCGCTCTTTGTAAACCATGAGGCCCAGGTTTTTGTAGAGCACGGAGGCTTCGGGATTGTTGGCGATGCCGCGGAGCAGGTAGTCCTCGCCGAGCTTCCAGTATTCGCGCTGGGCCTTGAGCCGCAGAGCCTCGCGGGGCTGCCGGCGGTTCTCGTAGGCGGCGATGCTGGCGTTGGCGTACATGTGCCAGCCCGCCATGTCCCAGAACATGGTGCAGCGCGGCTGGAGCGTGGTCACGGCGTCGAAATCCACCTTCATCGCGCCCCAGTCCGTGCGCTCCCAGACGGTGTGGGCGTGAATCCACAGGCCGTCCGCCACCAGCGAGCGAAAGCCGCTGAGCGCCGCGAGAAAACCCATCTGGCCGAGCCGTTCGCGCAGGTTCACATCGAGCACCACGCCGTGGAAACGCGCGGCCCGCTGGTCGCGTTCGAGTTTCAACTCCAGGGGCAGCCGCACGGCTCCGAAAACCAGCAGCACGCCTAGCGCGATGACGGCGCGGCGGTTCATAGCTCCTTGCCCGCAAAGATGAAGTAGCCCACGAGAAAATAAATGGTGACGTAAAGCGCGCCGAGCCCCGCCGTTTGCCAGAAAAGCATCTGCGCGATGACCTCGCCGGGATGCAAGTCCGAGAGCAGGTCGAAGGCTTTCATGTCCGGGATGAGCAGCGCGATGAGGGCGAGGAAAACTTTCGTCAGCGCGCCCGCGCCTTTCGTGGCCAGCCAGTACTCGCGGGCGATGGGCTGGACGTGGCCGATGATGTAGATGACCACCGAGACGATGATGGTGAAAATCGACGACGTGGCGAAGGTCGAGAGCAGCAGCGTGAGCGTGGCGCAGACGGCGGCTTTCACGTAGATGATGAGGATGCCAGGGACGAGGCTGGCTTGGAAAAACGACGCGCGCACCTCCTGCTGCGCGGCGTCGAGTTCGGGGCCAGGGGCCATGCCGCGCAGGTTGTCGGCGAGCGCGGTCTGCTGCTGCGTGTAGAGCACGACCACGAACATCGCTACCATCAGCGCGAGCGCGACCGCGAGCAGGGCGAAGACACCGAGCAGTTTGCCGAGCAGATACTCGAAACGCGGCACGGGCTTCGCGAGGATGGTGTAGAGCGTGCGCTCCTCGATGTCCTTCGGCAGCAGCATGGCCGTGGCGAGCACGGCGAGCAGCCAGGTGAAAATGGACATCGCGCCAAGCGACACGTCCTGGAGGACTTTGAACTGCTCCTGGAACCTCATCTCCGCGGTGATGACGGAACTGCCGATGCCGAGCAGCGCGAAGAGCAGGAGGAAGTAGAAGACCTTGAGGCGGACGAGCTCGAGCAGCGTGTTCGAGGCGATGGCGAAGACGCGGGCGAGGGAGAAGGCGCGGTGTGGGGTGGCGGCGGGGGCGGTCATCTTTCGTGGAGAAAATGGAAAACGCAGAGACGCGGAGACGCGGAGAATCCACACGCGTGCAACGCTCTGCGAACTCTGCGCCTCTGCGTCTCTGCGTTTTCAAAAAAAAGCGTCATCATGGCTTGCCGGTCACCTCGAGAAAGTACCGCTCGAGCGTCGTCTGCGGCTTGCGCTGCTCGACGACGCGGGCTTTCGATTTCGCCACCGCCGCCTGAATCTCCGCGAGCAGTTCGGGCGTGGCGTTTTCCAAAATCAGCTCCGTCTGGCTCTCGATGGAAATCAGCTCATCCAGCTTCCCCTCCCGCACCAGCACGCCCTGATGCAGGATGCCGATGCGGTCGCAAATCTCCTGCACCTGCCCGAGCAGATGCGAGCACAGCAGCACGGTGATCCCGCGCTTTTTGAAATCAAGAATCAGATCGCGAATCTCCCGCGAGCCCGCGGGATCGACGCCCGCCGTCGGTTCATCCAGCACCAGCAGCCGCGGCTCCTGCACCATCGCCTGCGCGAGCCCGATGCGCTGGAGCATGCCCTTCGAGTAACCGCCCAGCCGCCGATCCGCAGCGTTTTCCAACCCCACGAGCGCGAGCAGCTCCCGTGTCCGCTCGCGCAGCTTCGCCCCGCTGAGGCCGCAGATTTTTCCGTAGAAATGCAGCGTCTCGGAGCCGGTGAGGAATTTGTAGAAGTACGGATTCTCCGGCAGAAAACCCACATCCTCCCGGCTCTCCACCGTCCTCGAATCACGCCCGAAAATCTCCGTCTTCCCCGCCGTCGGCGTGACCAGCCCGAGCACGATTTTCATCGTCGTGGATTTGCCCGAGCCGTTCGGCCCCAGCAGCCCATAGACCTGCCCCGGCTCGACCGCGAGCGACAGGTCTTTCACCGCCACCACCTTCTCCCGCTTGAACGGAATGGGGTAAATCTTGGTGAGATTCTGGATGGAGATGGCGGGGGTGGACATTGCGTGCCGGAAACTATGGGAGAACTCCGCGCCCCCGCAAGCCCCTCATCGGCCCCATGACGGTTACGGGTTGGCCTTCCCACGCTTTGCCCGGCGCAAAACCCGCCGCAACCTTCGGGCGTCTTTCCGCGCCCATTTCAATCGCTCAATCACCCAACCGGCTCGCCGCTCGCCTTTCAAGCCTTTGGCTCTCGCTTCGGCATCGAACCGCGCCGCCATTTCTGTCTCTGCCGTTTGTTCCATTTGGTTTTTCGTCAGCTTCGCGCCCTGCTTCGAAGCAACGCGCGCGTTGTGCAGTTTCTTGATCTCGCGCCAATTCAGATCGCGTTTCGCATCGAGGCTCCACCATGAAGGCACAAAGACCATCGTCCCGTGTGGCGTCAGGTTGACGGTCAGCTTTTGGAGCAAAGGGCGGTCGCCTTCCATGCCATACAAATGCCAGCGTTGGCAGAAAGCATCGAAGACCGCTTGAAAACGTGAGTCGGCATTCTCCCAGTCGAGCTGCCAGTCGCCGCGGAAGCCGCGCTCCGACACCATTCGCCGCCGGATGATTCCCTTCCGATCCTGATACTCCGCCACGGCGAACTCCATTTTGATCGCCGCCCAGCCATCCCGGAACAGCGCGTTTTTCATCAGCTGTTCCTCGCGCAACCGATACTTTTCCTCCGCTTTCACCTGCGCATCGTAGTCGCCGCGCTGCACGGCGTGCTCGTGCGCCGCCGCCACCGCCTGCGCCCTCGCGCCGGGCAGCGGCGGCAGAGAGTCGAGGAGCAGCCGCATGGCCGGATCGAGACGCTGCCCATCTTCGATCCGACTCAGCATCACCGCGCAAAGCCCATGCAGATCAATGGGCCAAAGCGTGAAAGGCACGAACAACCACGCGCAGGCGCTTTCCACCCACGGAAAGTCGGGATGCTCACCAGCGGTCGCACGCAATCTGTGGAGGTTCCGCACCAGGTCGCTGCACCACTCCAGCCGCCGATAGGCGAGTTCGGAAAGCCGTCGCAGATCGTCGTCGAGAGGAGTTCCCATCGCGCCATTGTCCCCAATGCTTGTCCTTACGGCAACCGCGCCGGCGGGCCAAACTTCGCCCATGAGCACTCTGTCTTCGCCCAACTGGAGAACCGGTTTTGCCCGTCGCGATTTCCTTCGCACCTGCGCGGCTCTGGCCTGCGGTTATACGCGCCATCTGGCCGGGGCCGCCGCTTCCTGCCGCACTCACGGCGAGCTGACTGCGGGCGACATCGTAGTCGGACTCGACATCGGCGAGTCGAAGGTCTGCG
>JANXWQ010000221.1 GCA_025351065.1 Chthoniobacter sp.
GGCCCGCGCCCACGCGCTGCCACGCCTGGTAACCGTAGGCCCACGGCAGCACATACCGCTCGACCGCGAGCGCCGCCCGCGCCACGCCTGGTGAAAGCGGCTGTTCGGCGTCGGCGGGCGGTGCGGGCATGCGGTGGGTAAAGCGCGTGCCGCCGATTCCGTCCATGCGGAACTTGCCGGCGTCGCCGCCAGCCGCCGCGGACCGCGCGCGCAAGGTTGCGCCTTTACCGTACCGACGAGCGCGGTTATCCACCTGCCCCCCGATCAACCATGACCGCACGCCCGCTTTACGCCTTCGCCTTCTTCATGCTCGCGTGCGCCGCTGCCGCGCAGCTTTCGGTGCAGGACACCGAGCGGCTGCGGATTGAGCAGGGCAAAGCGTTGGCGACCGGAAAGGAGATGCGCGTATGGCATTTTGCGGAATTCAAGGAGCCGATGCAGGACTGGCCGCGCGAGGTGCGCGGTGCCTTCATCGAGCTGCGGTGCGAGGACAACCAGTTTTCCGAGGCCGCGCTGATCGTGGTGCGCGATGACTTCCGCCTGCGGAGCTATCCGGCGAAGTCGCTCAGCGCGGAAGACCGCGCCCTCGCGGAGAAGCTGGAGGCGGAGCGCGCGGCCAGGGCAAAGCACGCGGACGCCAGGCCCTACCCCGCGCAGCTCAAGCCGTACACTGCCGCCGACGCAAACATCGCCGAGAGCGACCACTTCACTTTCTACTACGGCAATGACCGCGCAGGCTCGGGCAAAGCGGTGTTTGACGACACCGGATTTCTGCCGCGGCAGACGCAGTGGTTTGAGAAAGTGTGGACGCACCTCGGCGCGCTCGGCGCGCCGCTGCCGATGGCCGCGGATGCCGCGCCACACAAGATCAACGTCTATATCACCGGCACCGGCCTCGCGCAGCACAAGGACGGTTTCGCCTTCGGCGGCGAAAGCGTCATCATGCACCCCGGCGCGCTCGGGCCGGGCAGCAGCGTGGTCATTCACGAGTTCACACACTCGGTGCAGTTCTACTCGAAAGGCTTCCGCGACTCGCCGTTCGTCGGCTGGTTTTGGGAGTGCCATGCGAATTGGAGCACGCATCAGTTCATGCCCGGCTACCCGCCCGTGCTCGCGCACTACGCGGGCCGCGCGCACTACGAGCTGAACTCCTCGCGCCACAACTACGGCTCGTGGCCCTTCCTCCAGGTGCTCGCCGAGCACCCGCGCTTCGGCAGCGAATTCCCTTACGCCATCTGGCCGGCCTGCAAACGCAATGAACGCGACGGCGCGCTCGAGGATCCTTTCCAGACCATCATGCGCCTCGGCACGGAGCGCGGGGTGTGGAAAGACGGCGTCGCGGGCTTCGGCGACATCATCGGCGAACTCGCGGCGCGCATGGTCGCGTGGGATTTTCAAAACCAGTTCTTCGAGGAAAAGGAGCTGCGCAACTACGTGCGGCACAATCCTGGCGTGCCGTCGAACCGCGTCGTGCTCGAGCCGGTCAGCGACCGCGCGGGCTGGTGGAAGCCCATCTTCTCGCACGCCCCGCGGCAGTACGGCGTGAACATCATCGACCTCGACGCCGACGCGAAAACGGTCGAGGCCGATCTTGCCGGCATCATCGATGAAACCGAAGGCTCCGACTGGCGCGCGACGCTCGTGGCCTGCGACACGCTCGGCCACTGCCGCTACAGCCCCACCGTGCATGGCGGCAAGGTCGCGCTCGACGTGCGCGACGGCGAAAAGCTCGCGCTCGCCATCGCCGCCGCGCCGACGAAATACACGCCGCTCGGCTTCCGCATCGGCTTTGGCAAAAAGCCCCGCTACCCGTACGAGGTCGCCTTTCGCGGCGCGAAGCCCGCCAGCGCGCCTCCACAGCGCGACGAAAAGAAGCCGGACGGCAAGCCGCATCCGAACGGCGGCGGTTTCGTCGCCGCCGGGGCGAAGGTCGCGCCCACCGCCTACGTCGGCCCAAACGCGCGCGTGCTCGAAGCCGCGGAGGTCAGTGGCAACGCGCGCATTGAGGACTTTGCCGTCGTGCGGCAGAGCGCAAAGGTGGGCGACAGCGCCATCGTCGGCGGCTACGCGCGCATCACCGACCGCGCGCAGGTTTCCGGCAAGGCGCGCGTGCGCGACTTCGCCCGGCTCGGCGAGCAGGCCGTGCTCACCGGCCACGCGCGGCTGCTCGAGTACGCGACCATCGACGGGCGCGGCACCGTGAGCGGCGACGTGCTGGTGAAAGGCTTCGGCGAAATCCATCTCCAGCCCGCGACCGAGCTGACCGGCGGCGCCATCTGCGGCGAAGACCTTGAAGTGCATTTCATGAACAGCGAACTGCCGAAAGTCAGCGGCGGCATGATCTACGGCTACATGAACTCCGAGCTGATGAAAAAGGAGCTGGGCGACAAGGCCGACAACCACGGCCTCTACGCCCACTGGGACTTCAACCAACCGCGCCAGCACATCCTCAAAGACACCAACGCCGACTGCGACGCGGTCCTGCGCGGCAGCGCAAAATTCATCGACGACAAGGAGCGCCATGTCCTCGCCTTCGACGGCAAAAGCTACGCGCTCACCGAGGGCCACATCGCCGACACCCGCGACGCGACTTTCGATCTCCAACTCGCTTGGGCCGGCGGCGCGGCGGGTCAGCGCGTCTTCGAGTTTGGCGATGCCGAGGCCAGCGTCCTCCTCGCCATCGCCGCCGGCGGACGCCCCGCCTTCGTCATCCACCGCGGCAAAGAATCCGCCGCCCTCCAAAGCGCCGCGCCGCTCACTGCCGGCCAGTGGACTCGCCTCACCGTCATCCTCAAAGATGCCACCGCCCGCCTCTACCTCGACGGCAAACTCGTCGCGGAAAACAAACAGTTTGCCCTCACGCCCGAAGACGTGCGCGCCCGCGCCGGCCGCATCGGTGCAGGTGTTGCGGGCCTCGGCTTCGCCGGCCGGCTCGATGAACTCGCCGTCTATCGCACCGCCTTTGCCACCGTGGCGGAAATCCCCGCCACGCCACCACCCGCGCGCTAGTTTCCCCCTCCGCGCCGCGGAGGGGGCGAAATCACCGCTCCGCGATGGGGACGACTTTTTTCCCCACCGGCGCGCCGGTGTATTCGCTGAGCGGGCGGAAGAGGCGGTTGTCGGCGAGCTGCTCGAGGATGTGCGCCGTCCAGCCGCTCATGCGCGCGATGGCGAAGATGGGCGTGAACAAATCCGTCGGGATGCCGAGCGAGTAATAGACCGTGGCGCTGTAGAAATCGACGTTCGCATTGAGCCCCTTGCGCTCTTTCATGATGGCGGCGATGCGCTCGCTCATCTGGATCCATTTCGCGTCGCCGAGTTCGTTGCTGAGCTTGATGGCCATCGCTTTCAAATGCGGCGCGCGGGGGTCGAGGACTTTGTAAACGCGGTGGCCGATGCCCATGATTTTCTTTTTCTGCGCGAGCGCGTCCTCGATCCATTTGTCCACGTTTTCCGGCGAGCCGATTTCCTCGAGCATGTGGATGACGCCCTCGTTCGCGCCGCCGTGCAGCGGCCCCTTGAGCGCGCCGATGGCGGCGCTGACGGCGGAATACATGTCGCTCAAAGTGGAGGCGACGACGCGGCCGG
>JANXWQ010000235.1 GCA_025351065.1 Chthoniobacter sp.
TCCCGGCGCACCCGCTAAAAGTGTGCCGAAAGGGGGAAATGACCGCAGAGGCGCAGAGCTTTTTGCGAGGAACGCAAAGGGACTTTGCATGCTTTGCTCTGCGCGCCTCTGCGCCTCTGCGCCTCTGCGGTAAAATGCCGACTTTCGGCACCTGCTCTAAGATTTGCCACCGCGGCCCGTCTTTCTATGGTCTTGCACGTCCCCGTTTGCCGCCATGAAAACCCAGCCGCTTGCGGTGGCGGATTCGCTGAACGCAGCCATCGACCGCATGCACCGCGCGGCCCACGAAGCGCAGCGCGCCCGCGAACCCGCGTGGGGCGCGGGCCAGGCCGTCGGCGAGCCGGACACCATGAGCGCCGGCGACCAGCGCACCGCCTGGGCTCCGGCGACCGCGGACGGCGGCGCCGAATGGCTGCAGCTCGGCTACGAAAAAGCCGTCGAAATCGCGCAGATCAAAGTGCGCGAGACCTGCGGCGCGGGCTGCATCGCGAAAGTCGCGGCGGTGTTGGAAAGCGGCGCGGAAGTGGTCATCTGGCAGGGCCGGGAAAGCGCGGGCGACGGCGTGGTGGACGCGCCTTTCAACGCCCCGCCCGGCCTCACCGCGCGCGGCGTGAAAGTGTACCTCGACACCGCGCGCGTGCCCGGCTGGAACGAGATCGACGCCGTGGAACTCATCGGCCGCGACGGCAGCCACCAGTGGGCCGCGACGGCCTCGGCCAGCAGCAGCTACAGCAGCGGCGGCGGCGCGCTGGGCTTCGGCGAAAAGGAAACGCTGCAGCTCTTCAATTATTCCGACGACACGCGGCGACGTTAAACCTCAGCCGGCTCGACCGGCGCGAGCACCGGCGTGGGCGCGCCCACTTTTGGCGCGAGAAAAAGCCCGCGCCACTCCGCGCGCGCCCACCACGCGAGGCCGCGCAGGAGCAGCCGCCCGGAGGTGCCGTCCGGCAGGAAGCCGCCGACGAGGAGCCGCCATTGCGCGTTGCCCGCGCCGTAGGTGCCGGCGGCGATTTTGCGGCGCGCGAGCGCGGCGAGGCGGCGGTTGTAAAAGCGCATGAACGCGGCGACGACGCGGCCCGGTTTGCCGTCGAAGGGGAAAAAATCGAACTGCGTCGCGGGATCGGAGTACACCTGCCGCACGGGGCCGAGGTGGTAGAGCGCGATGTCGAGCAGGAAGGCCGCGGCCATAAGTTCGGCGTCGCCCATGTAGAAATATTTGTCGCGATAAACGGCGTCGAACCACGCGCGGTAGCAGAACGAAAAACGCGCGTTGTATTTTTCCACGCCCGCCGCCGGGTCCTCGCCGTCGAGCGCGCGCGCGATCATGGACTGCGCGCCGTGCGCGGTGAACGCGCAAAAATCCAGGCCGGGGCTGTAGAGCGGATCGATGAACCCGGCGGCGTCGCCCGCCATCGCCCAGCCGTCGCCCATCACCCGCTCGCTGACGTAGGCGAGCGAGGAAAATGCGCGCTGGTCGCCGGCCACCGGCTGCGCGTCGCCGAGGATTTCGCGCCCAACGGGATGCGTCTGAAAATGCGCGCCCAGCCGCTCGCCGATCGTCGCACCCGCGGGCGGCGTGAAGAGCCGCGTGTCATAGACCAGCCCGATGCTGTAGTCGCCGCCCTTGAGCGGAATGATCCACGTCCACCAGCCCAAGCCCATGAGATGATTCGTCGCCCACGCGCGGCTCGTCGCCGTCGCCTGCGCCCACGCCGGAAATTTCGCCCGCAGCTCCGCCCCGTCCCAATCCTTCACCCCGGTAAAACGCGCCCACAGCGCATTGACCGGGTGCTCCGTCAGCGGCCGCAGCAGCTCCAGCTTCCGCGCGATCACCGCCGCGCGCCCGCTCGCATCCACCACCCATTTCGCCTGCACCTTCCGCGTCTCCTCCCCTACCCGCACGCTTAGCACATTGCGCCCCGCGCCGCCCAGCTCCAGCGCCGCGATTTTCGCCGGACGCCACAGCTCGCAGCCCTCCGCGACCGCCAGCGCGAGCAGATGCTCATCAAGCGTAGCGCGATCCACCTGAAAACCCGAGAGCCGCGCATTGTAGCGCGCGCCCACCTCCGCGCAGTCCTCAAACTTTTCCCCCGGCGTCCGCGCGAACCACATGCGCAGCCCCTGCTTCGCGAGCTGGTGGTGCCCGAGCCACGTCGAAATCCCGAGCACTTTCGTGAGAAAGCACGAGCTCACCTCCGTCGTCGATTCGCCCACCTTGCGGTCAAACTCCGCCTCTTTCTCGATGATGAGCACACGCGTCGCCGGCCGCCGCCTTTTCAGCAGCAGCGCCGTGGAAGCGCCGGAAAAAGCGCCTCCGATGACCACCGCGTCGTAGGAAAAATCCATGTGTCTGTCTTACTATCCGAACCGTCCGGCGGGCGCAAAAAAATCCCGGAAAAAACCGTTTGCCGCTCCCGAACGCCGCGCCTACTCTCCCGCCCTCCTTTTTAGGGAGCCTTAGCTCAATTGGTTAGAGCGCCGCCCTGTCACGGCGGAGGTTGCGGGTTCGAGTCCCGTAGGCTCCGCCACTTCGTTTTGCGTCGATGTGCGGGTTTTCTGAGTAAATAGCGCGGTGGCGCGGGCGTCGAGTGGCGAGGATTATTCTTCCCGTCCGCATATTCTCCGGAGAAAAGCTGTGTTCGATTGTGATGATTCACCCGCCAGCACGCGCCGCTTCCGCAAAGGTGAATTCGCTCACCCGCTTGTCAGGTGGCATCAGCTCCCAGTGCGAAACGGTTTTTGTTGCCGTCATTGGTTTGCGGTAGTGCTGAAGCAATTTTCTCTCGCTCGTCCCCATCTCCACGGCAGCGCGCGTCGTCGAGCAAATCCTCCAGAGGCTTGTCCGGCGAAAACCGCCGACGACGAGCCGATGATGATTTTTCCCCGCGAACCATGCGCGGCTTTTCCACCGGCGGGGGATTGCGCCTTGTCCGGCCCGCGCGGCGGACGTAATCTCCGGCCCTCAGCCCCCTCTGCCTCTCGCGACAGATCGTGCTCCACCCTTCCTCCGGAGAACACGCCAAATGAAAACGCCATCGCCTTCCTCAACCCGCCGGGAATTCTTGCAGGATGTCGGGCGCGGCATGGTCACCGCCACGGTCGGATTCGGCATGGCGCGCGAACTCGGCCTCGCCACCGCCTTTGCGGACGACGCACCCGCGCGGCTCGACTTCGGCGCGCTCGAACCGCTCGTCGGCCTGATGCAGGACACGCCGGTCGCGAAACTCCTCCCCGCACTCGTGGCCGAACTGCGCGCAGGCACTGAGCTGCGGCAGCTCGTGGCCGCGGGCGCGCTGGCCAATGCGCGCACGTTAGGGGGCGAAGACTACGTCGGTTTCCACACGATGATGGCGCTCGCGCCGGGCTTTCACATGGCGCAGGAACTGCCCGCTGCGGAGCAGCCGCTGCCCGTTTTCAAAGTGCTGTATCGCAACACGAATCGCATCCAGGAGACGGGCGGGAAGGAGCACGAGGTGTTGCATCGGGTGATCGCGACCACGACCGCGCTGCCGGCGAATCCCGGCGAATGGCTGCGCACCGAGGCGCGCAGCAAGGACGCCGCGCGTGCCGAGGCCGCCTTCATCGCGATCGCCGCGACGCCGGAAGACGCGCTCAATGCGCTGCTCCACGAGGTGCAGGACGACACCGAAGTGCATCGCGTGGTGCTGCCCTATCGCGCGTGGGATTTGCTCGGCCTCATCGGCCCTGACCACGCCACCACGCTGCTCCGGCAGTCGGTGCGGTATTGCGTGAAAGCGGAAAACCAATGGGCGGGCCAAGGCTCCCGCGAGCTGCTGGCGAAGCTGCTCGAAGAGCACAAACTCCTCGGCGCGACCCCCGGCACCCGCGCCGCCGAGGACCAGTGGATCGAGCAGTTGAGCGCGACGTTTTTCAAATCCACGCCCGAGCAGGCCGCCGCCGCCGCCGCCGCCGCGCTCGCCGAAGGCATGGCCCCCGACGCCGTCGGCGAAGCGATCTCGCTGACCGCCAACCAACTCATCCTCCGCGACCACGGGCGCACCCCGGCGATGGAGATTACCGGCAAGCCCATCGGCAGCGTGCATGGCGACTCGATCGGCGTGCATGCCTGCGATTCCGCGTGCGCGTGGCGCAATCTCGCGCGCGTGGCCCGGCCGCGAAACACCTTCGCCTGCCTCATCCTCAGCGCGTATCAGGTGGCGCTCGACCGCACCCAGCGCGGCGGCGATTTCACGAACTGGGAACCGCTCCCGCTGCCGCGCCATGTGAGCGAAGCGAAGGCGACCGATCCCACCGGGCTGCTGGGCGAACTCGACGAAGCCATCCGCGGGAACCTGCAGGGCCGCGCCAGCGGCATCGTGCAGCGCTACGGTCAGCTCGGCCACGGCGCGCGCGAAGTTTTCGACCTGCTCCGCCGCTACGCGATCAGCGAGGACGGCGCGCTGCACGCGGAAAAATTCTTCCGCACCGTCGCCGAGGAATTCGCCGCCGCGCGCCCCGCCTTCCGCTGGCGCCAGCTCTGCGCCCTCGCCCGCGTCACCGCCAGCGAATACGGCCGCCCCGCGCCCGGCATGGCCGAAGCGCGCGAGCTGCTGAAGGGGTAGGCAACGTGAAAAATCACCCGTCGATTCCGTTCGCGCGCCAGACATGGGCGGGCTAGAAGCCCGGATGCAGAAGAAACTTTTTTCCGAACTCGGCCTCTCGCCGGAGTCCCTCAAGGCCGTGGCGAAGATGGGCTTTGAGGAGGCCTCGCCTATTCAATCCGAGACCATCCCGAAGCTGATGGAGGGCAAAGACATCGTCGGTCTCTCGCAGACGGGCTCGGGGAAAACGGCGGCGTTTGCCATCCCGGCGATCGAGCGCGTGGACGTGACGATCCGCGCCCCGCAGGTGCTGATCCTGTGCCCGACGCGCGAGTTGGCGATGCAGGTGGCGGAGGAAGTGGCGAAGCTGGTGCAGTTCAAAAAGGGCGTGCGCGAGCTGCCGATTTACGGCGGGCAATCCTATGACCGCCAGCTCCGCGGTTTGCGCGAAGGTGCGCAGATCATCATCGGCACGCCGGGCCGCGTGATGGATCATCTGGAGCGCAAGACGCTGAAGCTCGATCAGGTGGCGATGGTCATCCTCGACGAGGCGGATCGCATGCTGGATATGGGTTTTCGCGAGGACATCGAGACGATCCTCAAGCAGGCGCCCGCCGAGCGGCAGACGGTTTTCTTTTCCGCCACGATGCCGCCGATGATCCGCACGCTGATCAAGAATTTCACCCGCGCGCCCGTGAACATCCGCATCGAGGCGCAGGCCATGGTCGTGCCGGCCATCGACCAGGTTTATTACGAAGTGGACCGCCGCTCGAAACTGGAGGTGCTCTGCCGGCTGATCGATCTCCAGGACATCAAATACGGGATCATTTTCTGCGGGACCAAAATGATGTGCGACGAGCTGGCCGACCATCTCAAGGCGCGCGGCTACAGCTCGGACAAACTGCACGGCGACATCTCGCAGCAGATGCGCGAGCGGGTGGTGGCGAAGTTCAAAAAACGCGGCTTCGAGTTCCTCGTGGCGACGGACGTGGCGGCGCGCGGGCTGGACGTGGACGACATCGAGGTGGTCTTCAACTACGACCTGCCGCAGGACGCGGAGGATTACGTGCATCGCATCGGGCGCACCGGGCGCGCGGGCAAGACGGGGCGCGCGATCACCTTCGTCGCCGGGCGCGAGATTTGGAAAATGCAGCAGATCATCCGCTTCACCAATGGGAAGGTGCGGCGCGAGAAAGTGCCGAGCGCCGAGGAGGTCGAGGAGAAGCGCACCAACGCCTTTCTCGAAACGCTGCGCGAGACACTGGAGAAGGGCGACTACAAGCGGCAGGACGCGACCATCGACCAACTCCTCAACGCCGGCCATTCCGCGACCGACATCGCCAGCGCGCTCATCCATCTGCTCGGCGGCGACAAGCCGGCGGTGCAGCCGATCATCGAGGAGCAGGCCCCTCGGCGCGAATTCCGCGAACCGCGCGGCGGCGGCAACTACGAGCCTCGTGCCCCGCGCGACTATCCAAAATACGAGCCGCTGAAAACGCGCGAAGCCCGCCCTGAAAAACGCGAGCCGCGCGAGCCGCGCCCCGCCGCCCGCCCGCACCGCCACGAGCCGTCGCCCGTCTCGCACGAGACCGGCATGGTGCGGCTGGCCTTCAATCTCGGCAACGAGCAGGGCGTCGCGCCCGGCGATTTTGTCGGCGTCATCGCCGGCACCACGCGGCTGCCGAAGGAAGTCGTCGGCCGCATCGACATCGGCGACCGCCAGACCTTCGTGGATGTCTCCGACGAGAGCGCCACCTTCATTTTGAAAAAGCTCAACGGCATCCGCTTCAAAGGCCACAAGCTCGCCGTCGCCGTGGCGCGCTAGGTCTTCGAGGGCGCTTCGACGAACGAAGCCACGGCAGCGATTTTTGCGGCTCGGAGCATCTGCGCCGGTTTTTCTGAGGGCCAACCGATGATGTCTGCGTGGTTGCGCGGCAGTTCCGACCCCTCCGCAGGCACCGCATCGAGATTCTGCGCGCACGCATCACGCGCCGAAAAATCGCCGCGTCCTAGGAGCGGAAATTTCCGTCCGAATGGATCGCCCGCTTCGCGCTTGGCCGAAACATCCCGGCCAACTTTCCACAGTTCGCTTTCGCCTAATTCCCGATGTCGGATCACTGAAAGTTCGACCTGCTTGTATGGCAGGAACGCTTCCGGTTTCGCAGTCATCCTGTCCCTTTCTCTCCGCACATGCCTCTCGCTAAGAATCATGCGCGCAAGCTGCTCACCATCCTCGACTCGAATGTCACCGAGGCTCACGGGATCAAGCCTGATATACGCCACGCACGAGGTCGCGAAGACGGACCGGGAACTTGTCGAAAAACGGCTCGGTGCCGTGATTTTCGGCGCTGCCGAAAAGCGCCGCATAATCAATCCGATAGTCTGGACGCACGCTCACCAGCACAAGACGGCGTGGCGCTACCTGCCACTCGAAGGTCACGCATCCACCGGAGTCGGCGGAGAGCAGCGGGCGCGGAATACCTGCGGGCAGGCTCCGAATGAAGCGTTGCGCGAGTTCGTAGGCTTCCACAGAAATCGCCACGGCCCCGTAGCCATCCCAGCCGGATTGGTGGCAATCGAGCATCACGTTGCCCAGCTCTGCACAGAGCTGCTCGATTGCCCCCGAGCAGGGAGAGGCGGCGGCTACTTCCGCGTAAGCAGGCACGGCGACACCGCGATACACACTCGCCGGAGTGCAGCCATAGGAGGTGAAATTTTCCAAAGATGGATCGGCCAACAGCATGGTTACTTGTAGGACTGGAGCGCTTCCTCGGTCAACAGATGAAAGAATGCCTGATTCTTAAGCTCACGCATTTCCGTCAAAACATCTTCAAGACTTTTTGCCAGTGCGGTCAGGGGCTCTTTCAAAGTAACTTCAATGTCGATTAGGAAAGGCACCGACTCCGGCGATAAACCATCGAATGCCCGTGCGATGATTACCTGCACCGCACACGGCGAATCAGGAACACCATAAATCGACTGATGCACGAAGCCGTGAAAATGCCAAGGGAGGCGCGGCGGTGGAACTGGCGGAGTCGTGAAATATCGCGCGAGCTTAAATTCTTCGAGAGGGAACGATACGCGGTTGATGAAACGCACCGCTACGGCGTGCAATTCTTCTGGCTCAAGCACCGCGCTATAATCAGCCCAACCCGCAAGGGCACCCGCTACGAGTGCAGACCAGTCCTCATACGGGGCGAGCTTGCTGAAAGCGTAACCGTCCCTCCGAGCCTGGTGTACCACGCTCGGCTGAGTTGTGGAGCGGAAGATGAAACCCTGCATGTGCGATGTTCACTTTGGGCGGCTGCGGTCCTTGCGGGGTTTGCGTGACTTCGATTTGCACAGGGCGGAGTTCCTGAATTTCCGCGTGTTCGGGCCAGCGCGCGGCGAGTGCTGGGCGTATTTCATCCGGCTTCCAGAGGCGCGCAGCGTTCGCTTGAAAATTGACCAACGCTTCGACGATGGGTGCGGAGGAAAGATGACGGACTTCAGGCATGGACTCGGTAGGAATAAGCAAACAGCGAACCGTCAGGCCACTTCGGGAACGACGGTGAAACATTGAACGGCCACGACGGGGTCGTGTCTGTGGCGCCTCGATGGTGAAAATCATGCCACGTTTCCTCACCCGCCGGCGATTTCTGCTCGGCTGCATCTCGGCAGGCGCGGGTGCGGCGGTATGGACACGCGCGGTGGAACCTTGGTGGTGGCAGGTCGCATACCACACGGTGCCGCTGGGGCTGGGCGGCGAGCCGGTGCGCCTGCTGCAGCTCTCCGACATGCACGCGGAGCCGATGCCCTTGGATTATCTCGGCAAAACCTTCCGTGCCGGGCTCGCGCTGAAACCTGATCTGATCTGCCTGACGGGCGATTTCATCACCCACAAATACGACCGGTGGGACGAATACGCCGCGCTGCTGGCCGAGCTGCCCGCCGCCGCGCCGACCTTCGCCGTGCTCGGCAACCACGACGGCGGCGCGTGGGCGCGGCGCAAAGGTTACGCCGACACGCGGCTCGTGCGCGCGATGCTCGACGCCGCGCGTATTCCACTGCTCCACAATCGGCGCGAACGCCTCGAAATCCGCGGTCGCGCGCTCGACCTCGTGGGCCTCGGCGACTGGTGGCCGATGAAATGGATCCCGCCCCGGCCTTCGCCGGCTTGCCGCGCGAGCCCGGCGTGCCGACGATTCTCCTTTCGCACAATCCCGACACGAAAGACCTCCTGCGGCGCTTCGCGTGGGACGTGATGCTCAGCGGCCACACCCACGGCGGGCAGCTCTCGCTGCCATTGGTCGGCGAACCTTTCGCACCCATCCGCGACCGGCGCTTCGTGCGCGGTCTTTATCGTTGGGAAAACCGGTGGCTCCATGTCTCCGCCGGAGTCGGCAGTCTG
The DNA here is from genome assembly GCA_025351065.1 of Chthoniobacter sp. Taxonomy (GTDB): domain Bacteria; phylum Verrucomicrobiota; class Verrucomicrobiia; order Chthoniobacterales; family Chthoniobacteraceae; genus Chthoniobacter. The sequence goes on from JANXWQ010000235.1 coordinate 8,953, forward strand.
CACACGGCGCGCTTCAACTGCCGGCCCGAAATCAGCCTGCTCGCGCTCACCTAGGCTGGCTCATGCGAGGGCGCAGGCGCAATCCCGCCGCGTGCGGGAAAAGCGCGCGACATGAAAACCGTCCTGCCTATTTTCGCCGCGAAGATTTTTCGCGCGAAACTAAACCCGGTTTCGCTAGGTTTCGTGGAGAGATGAAACCAACGCCATGATTCACGCGAGACCTTGGGCTGTGCTGTCCGCGGGTGCCTTGCTGATGGCGGGCGCTTTTTTCCCGCGCCACGCACAGGCCGCAGATGCGGCGCGACCTCCGGGCGGGCTGATCACTTTGGAGCAAGCCTACGACCGCGCGCTCACCAGCGATCAGGCGATTCGCATCGCGTTCTTTGAAGTGCGGAAGGCGAAGCTGCTCCCGTGGAGCGCGGTCACGCGGCTGGGGCCGCAGGTGAGCGGGAGCGCGAGCTACGACCGGCGCGAGGTTTCGACTTCGGCGACGGCGCTGGAGACGAGCACGACCACTATCTCGGGCGTGCCGACGGTCACGGCGCGAAGTGTGGATCGCACTGACCACACGCGCAGCGGCGCGGGCGCGCTGGGCGTCAGCTTCGGGCAGCCGCTGATCGACTTCACAGTTTTTCCGGCTTATCGGCTGGGCAAAATCTCGGCGGCGGTGGCGCGGCTGCAGCATCAGTTCACGATTCGCGGAACGCTGTTTGGCGTGGCCACCGCCTATTACGAAGTGCTTAAGCAGCAGCAGCTCGTGGACGTGAATCGCGAGGCGCTGCGGCTGGCGGGCGAGCAGTTGGACTTTGCGCAAAAGCGCGCCAACGTCGGCGAAGTCACGCGCTCGGATGTGCTGCGCGCGCAGGTCATCGTGGAGACCGCGCGGCGCACGCTCGTCGAGTCGGAGAACACGCTGGAACTCGACCGCAACACGCTCGGCAACATCCTCAACCTCGCGCCGAACGCGGCGTTTCGCGTGGCCGAGCCGCCGGATTATCCGACGACGCTCCCGCCTTTCGACGAGCTGCTCGCCCGTGCCTGCACGCACCGCGAGGACTTGCGCGTGAAGGAACTCGCCATCGATCAGGACATCGCGCGGCGGGGGGAAATTATCGGGCAGTACGGACCACGGGTGACCACGCAGTTTGACAGCCAGCTCGGGCACACGTCGGGCTCGGCGGCGCAGAGCAGCCACGACTGGCAGGCCACGGTCGCGGTGTCCGTGCCGTTTTTCACCGGCGGCCAGCGCGAGATTGATTTGCGCACGGCGGGCGAGCAGATCGAGCAGACGAAACTCGCGCGCGAGCAGGCGGCGAAAACCGTGGAGGCCGACGTGAAGCAGGCGTGGCTCACGGTGCGTTCGCTCCAGCAGACGCTCAAGGCGCTGCACGCGCAGGTCGTTGCCGCGGAGCAGGGCTACCATGATTTGGAAACCCAGTACCGCGCGGGCACCTCCACGAGCGTGGACGTGCTGAGCGCGCTCAACGATCTCAACGCCGCGCGCAAAGACCTCGCCGTGCAGACCTACGATTACCAAGTGGCGCTGCGCAGCCTCGAACAGACCTCCGGCGTCTTTCAGGAAGCGCGCGTGCAACGCAGCAAAACGAAATGAAAAAATGGCTCGCACTTCTCGTCCTCGTCGCCGTTGCGGGCGGCTGGTGGTGGTTTCAGCATCGCGGCAGTGACGCGCCGCAGTACCAGACCGTGGCCGTAACGCGCGGGGAAATGACGCAGCTCGTCACCGCCACGGGCGCGCTCAACCCAGTCGTCAACGTGACCGTCGGCAGCCAGATTTCGGGCAACATTCAGAAGCTCTTCGCCGACTTTAATTCGCCGGTGAAAGCCGGCGATGTCGTCGCGCAAATCGATCCCGCGACTTTTCAGGCCGTGGTACATCAGATGGACGGCGACCTCGCCAATGCGCGCGCGGCGCTGGAGCTGGCGCAGGTCACGGCGGGCCGGAAAAAGGAACTCGTCACCCAGCACGCCTCGCCGCAAGCCGATCTCGACAACGCCACCGCCACGCTCCACCAGGCCGAGGCGACGGTGAAGATCAAGGAGGCGAATCTCGAGAAAGCCAAGGTCGATCTCGACCATTGCACGATCCATTCGCCCATCGACGGCATCGTCATTTCCCGCAGCGTCGATGTCGGCCAGACGGTCGCGGCGACGATGAATGCGCCCGTCCTTTTCACCATCGCCAACGACCTCGCGAAAATGCAGATCGACGCCGCCGTGGCCGAGGCCGATGTCGGCGTGATCGAGGTCGGGCAGAAAGTGGATTTCTCCGTCGATGCGTTTCCGTACCGCACTTTCCACGGCGACATCGTGCAGGTGCGCAACGCCGCGACGACCGTGCAAAACGTGGTCACCTACGACGTCGTGATTTCCGTGGACAACGCCGACCTCAAGCTCAAGCCCGGCATGACCGCCAACGTCTCGGTCATCGTCGCGCACCGCGACGACGCGGTGAAAGTGCCCAACTCCGCCCTGCGCTTCCGCCCGCCCGAGGCGCTCGAAGGGGCCGCCGCAACACCCGGCAGCGCGACGCCGGGCAACGGCCCGCGCCGCCCCGGCAGCGGTGGCGGACGGCCCGGCGGCCCGCGCGGCGAGCGCAAAATCTACCTCCTCCCGCCGGGCGCAGCGAAACCCGAACCAGCGACCGTGAAGCTCGGTATCAGCGACGGTGTGGCGACCGAAGTCACCGAGGGGCTCAAGCCCGGCGACCTCGTCGTCATCGGCATGACCGCGCCGGACAGCAAGCCCGGCACTCCGCCGCCGAATCCGCTCAGCGGCGGCGGACGCCGTTTCTAAAAACATGTACCGAAAGTCTGTATTTTACCGCAGAGGCGCAGAGGACGCAGAGGCACGCAGAGCCAAGCAGCCAAAGTCCCTTTGCGTTCCTCGCAAAAACCTCTGCGCCTCTGCGGTCATGTCCGACTTTCGGCACACACTCTAAAACCATGCCCGCGGTCATCCAGCTCGACGCGATCACGAAGATTTACCAGTCTGGCGATGTCGAGGTGCATGCGGTGCAAGCGGTCTCGCTCGAAATCCAAGTCGGCGAATTCGTCGCCATCATGGGCGCGAGCGGCTCGGGAAAATCGACGATGATGAACATTCTCGGCTGCCTCGACCGCCCGACCAGCGGGCGCTACCTGCTCGACGGCACCGACGTTTCGCAACTCGGCCGCAATGAACTCGCCGATAACCGCAACCAGAAAATCGGCTTCATCTTTCAGGGCTTCAACCTGCTCTCGCGCACTTCGGCTTTGGAAAATGTCGAGCTGCCGATGCTGTATGCTCGCCAGCCGCTGCCGGCGAAAGAGCAGCACCAGCGCGCCTTGAAAGCGCTGGAAACTGTCGGGCTGGCGAAGCGATTTGATCACCACCCGAATCAGCTTTCCGGCGGCCAGCAGCAGCGCGTCGCCATCGCCCGCGCGCTCGTCAACGACCCCGCGCTGCTCCTCGCCGACGAGCCCACCGGCAACCTCGACAGCCGCACCAGCATTGAAATCATGGAGACGTTTCAGGCGCTCAACGACCGCGGCATCACCATCGTCATGGTCACGCACGAGCCGGACATCGCCCGCTACACGAAGCGCAACGTGGTCATGCGCGACGGCGTCATCGTGACCGACCAACCCGTCGCCGAGCGCAACGTAGCGAAGGAAGAACTCCGCCGGCTCGACGCCGAGCATCAGGCCGTGCAACTCACCGCATGAAAATCGGCCCCACCTTTCGCCTCGCCGCGCGGGCTTTGCGCCGCAACAAAATGCGCAGCCTGCTCACCATGCTCGGCATCATCATCGGCGTCGGCGCGGTCATCGCCATGGTGGGCATCGGCAACGGCGCGCGGGCGCAGGTCGAGGCGCAGATCGCCAGCCTCGGGCAAAACATGATCCTCATTTTCACCGGCAGCACCACCAGCTCGGGCGTGCGCACCGGCTTTGGCATGGCGGGCACTTTGAAAATCGAGGACGCCCAGGCCATCGCCCGCGAAGTGCCGGGCATCATCGCCGTGAGCGAGGAGATTCGCAGCACCTCGCAGGTCGCCGCCGGCAATCAGAATTGGATGACACAGCTCCTCGGCGAGTCGCCCGAGTATTTCGACATGCGCCAGTGGGAGCTGACGGGCGGCGTGGCTTTCAGCGAGCAGGAAGTCCGCGCCGCGAGCAAAGTCGCCGTCATCGGCAAGACCACCGCCGCCCAGCTTTTCGGCACCGCCGATCCCGTGGGCCAGATCATCCGCATCAAAAACGTCCCCTTTCTCATCACCGGCCTGCTCAAATCCAAAGGCATGTCGCTCATGGGCACCGATCAGGACGACGTCGTCATCGTGCCCTACACCACCGCGATGAAGCGGCTCACCGGCGACACCAAGCTGCGCTCAATCAACATCCAGGCGGAAAGCGCGACCGTCATCCCGCAGGCCCAGCAGCAGATCACCGCGCTGCTGCGCCAGCGGCACCACATCACCCAGGGGCGCGACGACGACTTCACCGTCCGCAGCCAGCAGGAGATCGCGGAAATGGCGACGGCGACCTCGAAAATCCTAACCGTTCTGCTCGGTGCGATTGCCAGCGTGTCGCTCATCGTCGGTGGCATCGGCATCATGAATATCATGCTTGTCAGCGTCACCGAACGCACCCGCGAGATCGGCATCCGCATGGCCGTCGGCGCGCACGGCGCGGACATCCTGCTGCAGTTTCTCATCGAGGCGATCACGCTCAGTTCGCTCGGCGGCGTCATCGGCATCGCCCTTGGTTTTGGTGTCTCCGAAATCCTCGCCCGCACCGCCGGCTGGCCGACGATGATCCCGCCCGTTGCCGTCCTCGCGTCCTTTCTTTTCAGCGCCGCGGTCGGCGTTTTCTTCGGCCTTTATCCGGCGAAAAAAGCGGCTGCCCTAGATCCCATTGACGCCCTGCGCTACGAGTGAGCGCGTGCGCTGCAGGGGGAAGCTGGCAGCTTCCCCTGCAGTGCGCGGCTCCGGGCTGGCGGACGGCGGCTTTTTCGACAAACCTCCGATGATTCCGATGAACTCCAGCGCTGCACCGTTCTTCCTTTCAGGCACCGCCGAGCCGCGGATTTTTGCGCCGGGTGAATTGCGGGCGCAGTTGGAACAGGAGGTTTTGCCGGGCTACATCGCGGGGTGCCGTTGGTTTGGCGGAAAGGCGCGGGAGCCCCATGGATACAGGGTTTGCGAGGCGGCGGCGGTTTCGGCGGAGCCGGATGCCGCGCGGCTGGTGCTGGTGGAAATTTCGTACGCCAGCGGGTCGGCGGACACGTATCTGCTGCCGCTGCAAATCGCCAACGGCGCGCGCGCGGCAGCGGTGGAACGGGAAACGCCGCAGGCCGTCGTGGCGCGCTTTCGCGAAGGCGGCGTGCTTTTTGATGCAGTGCATGACGCGGCTTTTCGCGCGGCGCTTTTCGCGCTGATCGCGCGCGGCGGGGTGGTGGGTGAACTCGCGGGCGTGGCGGGCAGCGGGCTGCCGGAGAGTGCGCCGCCGTCGCGCGTGCTGGCGGTAGAGCAGAGCAATACGTCGCTGATTTATGGCGACCGCGTTTTTCTCAAGCTCTACCGGCGGCTGGAGGAGGGCGTGAATCCCGACGCGGAAATCCTGCGCTTCCTCGGCGCGCGGAATTTTCCGCACGTCCCGCCGTTTTGCGGCGCGGTGGAATTTCGCGCGGCGGGCCGCGCGCCGCGGGTGCTGGCGCTGGCGACGGGGATGGTGGTGAATGACGGCGACGCGTGGAGCTTCACGCTGCGCGAGCTGACGCGGCAACTGGAGTGCGTGGCCGGCGGGCAGACGGCGGCGGCGGAGAAAATCGAAGCCGCGTATCTCTCCCGCGCGGCTCAACTCGGGCAGCGCACCGGGGCGCTGCATCGCGCGCTGGCGGCGGATGCGGACGACGCGAGTTTCGCGCCTGAGCCGCTGGCGGCGACGGATTTCACCGAGCTGGCGAAAACGGTGCGGGCAACCGCGGATCAAGTGCTGGCGCGTCTGTGCGAGCGGCACGGGGCGCTCGATCCCGCCACGCGCGAGACGGCGACGACGGTGCTCGCGGCAGAGCCCGCGCTGCGTGAGCGGATCGCCGCGCTCGGCGCGCAGCCCGTGGCGGCGGCGAAGACGCGGACGCATGGCGACTACCATCTCGGGCAGGTGCTGAACACGGGGGCAGATTTCGTCATCATTGACTTCGAGGGCGAGCCCGCGAAGTCGCTCGCGGAGCGGCGGCGCAAGCGTTCGCCGCTGCGCGATGTCGCCGGGATGCTGCGCTCGTTTCACTACGCGGCGCACAGCGCGCTCGGAGCTTTCGCGGAGCAGCGCGCGGCGCTGGAACCGCACGCGGAGCGGTGGCACGAGCGGGCGCGCGCGGCCTTTCTCGACGCGTGGATCGAGACGACCCAAGGCGCGGCCTTCGTCCCGGCGGAGCGCGTGGAATTCGCACGGCTGCTCGACGCTTTTCTCCTCGAAAAAGCGCTCTACGAAGTCGCCTACGAACTCAACAACCGCCCCGCCTGGCTCGGCATCCCGCTGCGCGGCGTCGCGCGGATTTTGCGCACCGAGCTCTGACGGACTAGGGGAAGCCGGCAGCATCCCCTACAGTCCGTCAGAGCTCGGTGCGCAAAATACCGAGCGCGGTTTACGGCGGTCAGGCGCGGGCTTTGGGGCGCCTGGCGGGTTTGGCGCCGTACTTCACGGGCTGGCGTTTGGGTTCGATTTTGGAAAGGCCGGTGCCGGCTTTGAGTTCGGCGATTTGATCGCGGAGGAGGGCGGCTTTTTCGTACTCGAGGTTGGCGGAGGCGGTGAGCATTTCAGTTTCGAGTTCGCGGAGGGTTTCGCTGAGGGAGAAGTTACCGCCGCCTTCGCGGATGACGCTCTCCTCGAGGTCGCGCGCCTTGAGCAGCGTGTGCAGGCTTTCCTGCACGGCGCGCTGGACGCTGCGCGGGGTGATGCCGTGCTTTTCGTTGTAGGCGAGCTGGCGGGTGCGGCGGTAGTCGGTGATCGAGAGCAGCGCCTGCATGCTTTTCGTGACGATGTCGGCGAAGAGATAGACTTCCCCGTTCACATGGCGGGCGGCGCGGCCGGCGGTTTGGATGAGGGAGGTTTGCGAGCGGAGGTAGCCTTCTTTGTCGGCGTCGAGGATGCAGACGAGGGAGACTTCGGGGAGGTCGAGGCCTTCGCGGAGGAGGTTGATGCCGACGAGCACGTCGAACTCGGCAGCGCGGAGGGCGCGGAGAATTTCGACGCGCTCGATGGTGTCGATGTCGCTGTGGAGGTAGCGGACTTTGAGACCGACGTCTTTGAGGTAGTCGCTGAGGTCTTCGGCGGTGCGTTTGGTCAGCGTGGTGATGAGCACGCGCTCGTTTTTCTCGATGCGCTGGCGGCAAAGTTCGAGGGTGTCGTCGATCTGGTTCTTGAGCGGGAGGATGGTGATCTTCGGGTCGAGCAGGCCGGTGGGGCGGATGATTTGCTCGACGACGAGCGGGGCGCGCGGCGAGTGGACATCGAAGTCCGCGACGGGCGCGTCGGTGCGGGAGAGTTTCGCCGGCAGCTCGGGCGGCAGTTCTTCCAGCGGCGCGATGCGGTCGCGTTTGTGCGGGATGTAGCCGGTGTTGCCGACGGTGGAGTTGGCGATTTCAAACTCCGCGGGCGTGGCGCTGATGTAGAGCACCTGGCCCACGCGCTCCATGAATTCGGGGAAGCGCAGGGGCCGGTTGTCGAGCGCGCTGGGCAGGCGGAAGCCGTAATCGACGAGCGTGGTTTTGCGCGATTTGTCGCCCTCGTACATGCCGCCGATCTGTGGGATGGTGGCGTGGCTTTCATCGACGACGAGGAGGAAATCGCGGGGAAAAAAGTCGAGCAGGGTGTAGGGCCGCGAGCCGGGCGGGCGTCCGCTGAGATGGCGGGAGTAGTTTTCTATGCCGGAGCAGAAGCCCATCTCTTGCATCATTTCGAGGTCGTACTCCGTCCGCATTTTGATGCGCTGCGCCTCCAGCAGATGGCCGTGTTTTTCAAAATGGATGATCCGCTCCTCCATCTCGGCGCGGATGGTGCGCTGGGCCTGCTGGAGCTTTTCGTAGGGCGTGACGAATTGCTTCGCCGGGAAAAGCGTGAGGTGGGTGAGGTGGTCCTGGGTGTGGCCGGTGAGCGGGTCGAAGCGGGTGATGCGCTCGATTTCGTCGCCGAAGAACTCGAGGCGGATGGCGACTTCATCGAGGTTGGCGGGCTGCACTTCCACCACGTCGCCGCGCACGCGGAAACGGCCGCGCTCGAAGGCGATGTCGTTGCGCTCGTAGAGCATGTCCACCAGCTTCGCGAGCACGCCTTCGCGGCTGATCTGCTGGCCGACTTTCACGGTGAGCAGCATTTTCAAATAGTCCTCCGGCGACGCGAGGCCGTAGATGCACGAGACGCTGGCGATGACGATGACATCCTCGCGCGAGAGCAGCGACGACGTGGTGGACAGGCGCAGGCGCTCGATCTCCTCGTTGATTGAGGAATCCTTTTCGATGTAGGTGTCGCTGCGCGGGATGTAGGCCTCGGGCTGGTAGTAGTCGAAATAGCTGACGAAATACTCGACGGCGTTGCGCGGGAAAAACTGGCGGAACTCGGAGTAGAGCTGCGCGGCGAGCGTCTTGTTGTGCGACATGACGAGCGTGGGTTTGCCCACGTTGCGCAGGACGTTCGCGGCGGTGAAAGTCTTGCCCGAGCCGGTCACGCCGAGCAGCGTCTGGTGGCGGTTGCCGGCGAGGATGGACTTGGTCAGCTTGGCAATCGCCTGTGCCTGGTCGCCCTGGGGGGAGTAGTCTGAGGCGAGTTCAAAAGGCATCCGGCAGATGTAGCTGCGGACACGCCGCGGGGCAAACGGGAGGGCTGACAAATCCGGCGAAATCATCTTGGACTGCGGGTGCGTCGTGCTTGTTGGTGCCACGTTCACTTTGCCCATTGATGGCGGCGGCACACCATCGTGAGCACCGAACAAACGGAGACGCCCGGCCACCGGAGGCGCGATGGCTTCCGATGACCGGGCGGTCCTTGGTTGAGGCGGCCTGCGCCGCCAAATTGGTTAGTCAGCGAGGACAGGCCCGCTGGCGGTGTCGCGGGGCGGCTCGTCTTTGGTGGGTTCGTTCATGTAAGTGATGGACGACTAGCTGCAGCCCTGACTGGTCCCGCACACGGTGCAGCAGCCGCAGGCTCCGGCGCGGATGACTTTGCTGGAACCGCAGTGCGAGCAGGTGATGTCCATATACATATTGCCGAGCGCTACCTGGAGATTCTCGGCATACGTGCCGCCGCTGGTTTGAATGTGCGGGTGGCCTTCGCTGCCGTTCTTATGGGTGATAACGTCGATGATGCCGGGGGTCTCGCGCTGGAGGTCGGCGACGGGACGGTTGACCGAGGCTTTGTCGATCTGCGCGAGTTCTTTCATGGGTAAGTCAGCTTGTGACTTATTCGGCGACGTGGCTTCCTTGTAACCCTTGATGAACTGGCAGCCGAGCCAGCGGAAGATGTAATCGGTGATGCTGGTCGCGTTGCGGATGTCGGGGTTTTTGGTAAAGCCCGATGGCTCAAAACGCTGGTAGGCGAATTTTTTCACCAATGACTCAAGCGGCACGCCGTACTGGAGCGAGATGCTGGTAAGGGTGGCGACGGTATCCATGAGTCCGCCGAGGGTGCTGCCTTCCTTGTTCATCTGGATGAAGAGTTCGCCGGGCTGGCCGTCCTCAAACATGCCGACGGTGACATAACCTTTGTGGCCGGCGATTTCGAACTTATGGTTCATGGCAACACGGGTGTCGGGCATGCGGCGGCGGACGGGCTGGCCGACTTTACCCCGCAGGTCGCCGATCTCGTTTTCGAGGTCGATGATGCGAGTCTGGAGCAGGGTCTGGTCATTAAGGACGCCGTCGAGGTCGGCAATGGCACCGATGGCTTCGACCTTGCCGCCCATGTCGGAGTTTTTCTTGACGTTGAGCGGCGCGCTGCGCTTGGACCCATCGCGGTAGATGGCGATGGCTTTGAGGCCGAGCTTCCAGCCTTCGACATAGGTATTCACGATGTCATCGACGGTGGCGTCTTTGGGCAGGTTGACGGTTTTGGAGATGGCTCCGCTGAGGAAGGGCTGGGCCGCGGCCATCATGCGGATGTGGCCGCGGAAGTGCAACGAACGGGTGCCGCGATGCGCTTTGAAGGCGCAGTCGAAGACGGTGAGATGCTCGGGTTTCAGGCCGCCGGAGATGGTGGTGCCGTCGTCCTCGGTGACGTCTTCGATGGTGTCGAACTTGTCGATGTGGGCGATGATTTTTTCGATCTCGGAGAAGCTGTAGCCGAGGTTGCTAAGAGCGGGCTTCACCGTCTGATTGACAATCTTTAACATGCCGCCGCCGGCGAGCAGCTTGTACTTCACGAGCGCGATGTCGGGCTCGATGCCGGTAGTGTCGCAGTCCATGAGAAAGCCGATGGTTCCGGTGGGTGCGAGGACAGTGACTTGGGCGTTGCGGTAGCCATGCTTTTTGCCGAGCGCGAGCGCGCCGTCCCAGCACTTCTGGGCCTCTTCCTTGAGAAAGCCAAAGCGCTCGCTGTCCTGGATTTTGGCGACGTGGGAACGGTGAAGTTTGATGACGTCGAGCATGTAAGGCTCGTTGGTCTTATCCACGGTCTTGGTTACTCCGCTACAGCGGGTGTTCTTGTAGCCGGGGAAGGCACCCATGTTTTTCGCCATCTTCGCGGACTGCTCGTAGGCATGGCCGGTCATGATGCTGGTAATGGCTCCGGCGAGCGCCCGGCCTTCGTCTGTGTCATAACCGAGGCCATAACTCATGATGAGCGCGCCGAGGTTGGCATAACCAAGGCCAAGGGTGCGGAAGATATGGGAGTTCTCGGCGATGGACTTGATCGGGTAACTGGCGTTATCGACGATGATGTCCTGCGCATCTTCATCACCGCGCAGGAAAT
>JANXWQ010000266.1 GCA_025351065.1 Chthoniobacter sp.
CAAGGTCATCATGCGCTCGCTCGCAGGCTCGGACAAAAGGATGACGATGGAGCTGGGCGGCAAGGCCGCGAATATCGTCTTCGACGACGCGCCGCTCGATCAGGCGGTGGAAGGCATCGTGAACGGCATCTTTTTCAACCAGGGCCACGTCTGCTGCGCCGGCTCGCGCCTGCTCGTGCATGAGCCGGTGGCGGAGCGCGTACTGGCGAAGCTCAAGAACCGTCTGCGCGTGCTGCGCGTGGGCGATCCGATGGACAAGAACACGGACCTCGGGGCGATCAATTCGCGGGAGCAACTAGGTAAGATTCGGGAGTTAGTCGCGCATGGGATAAATGAGGGTGCGGAACTGTTTCAACCCACCTGCAAGTTACCGGCGAAAGGTTTCTATTTTCCGCCCACGTTATTCAGCGGTGTTAGTATGAGTCATAGGATTGCGCGGGAGGAAATCTTCGGGCCGGTGCTTTCGATTCTTACTTTCCGCACGGTGGATGAGGCGATCGAGAAGGCGAATAACACCGCCTATGGGTTGAGCGCCGGGGTGTGGACGGACAAGGGTTCACGCATTTTGAAAATGAGCACGGAGCTGAAGGCGGGCGTGGTGTGGGCAAACACTTACAACAAGTTTGATCCGGCGTCGCCGTTCGGCGGTTACAAGGAAAGCGGGTTTGGTCGCGAGGGCGGGCGGCAGGGGTTGTTGGATTACTGCCAGATCGTGTGATCACGATGTTTTTTGAAACGCAGAGACGCGGAGACGCAGAGGTCGCAGAGAAATCGCGGCAACAGTCCACCTCAATTCAGTCAGGCCAAATTGTTGACCACGGATTCCGCGGATTACACGGATTCCAGAAAAACAAAATCCGTGTAATCCGCGAAATCCGTGGTCAAAAAAATTCGCCGCCACAGGTTTCCACACTTCCTTCCGGCGACGGGCTTTTCCTCTGCGTACTCCGCGCCTCTGCGTCTCTGCGTTAAGATTTCCCATGTCCCGTCTCCCCATCACCAAGACCCCAAAAATCTATGTCGGCGGCGCTTTCATCCGCTCGGAAAGCGCGCGTGTGTTTTCGCTGAAGGACGCGGCGGGGAATTTCTACGCAAACATCCCGCAATGCACCCGCAAGGACTTGCGAAATGCCGTCGAGGCCGCCGCGAAGGCCGGCCGCGGCTGGGCGAAACGCACGGCCTACAACAGCGGCCAGATTCTTTACCGCCTCGGCGAAATGCTCGAAGCGCGCGCGGATGAAATGGCCGGTGCCCTCATGCTCGGCGGCGCGACGAAAGCCGCCGCCGCACGCGAGGTCGCGGCGAGCGTGGACCGGCTCATCTACTACGCGGGTTGGGCCGACAAGTACGAGCAGGTGCTCGGCAACGTGAACCCCGTCGCGTCGCCGCATTTCAATTTCACCGTCACCGAGCCGATGGGCATCGTCGGCGTGCTCGCGCCGGAGGATGCGCCGCTCCTCGCGCTCGTCTCGCTTTTCGCGCCCGCGATCACCAGCGGCAACACGGTCGTCGCCCTCGCCTCAAGCAGGCAGCCTTACCCCGCCATTCTCCTCGGCGAAATGCTCGCCACCAGCGACCTGCCCGGCGGCGTGGTCAATCTGCTAACCGGCTTCCGCGCGGAAATGCTCCCCACCTTTGCCACCCACACCCACCTCCGCGTCCTCTGCGGAGTCGCCGACGCGGTGGAGCGCAAAGCCCTCGCCCTTGGTGCCGCCGAGAGCGTGAAGCGTCTGCACTTGATGAAAACCGAGGTGCCGCCCGACTGGTTCGCGGAGCCCGCGCAGAGCCTTTACGCCATCCGCGACACGCTGGAATTCAAGACGACCTGGCACCCGGTCGGGGCGTGAGTTGCGCATCGCCGCGCCCTTAGCGGGCGATGACGGTGACTTCGCCGGCGGTGAGTTTGGCGAGCGAGCCGTCGGCGTGGCGGAGGAGGAGGTGGCCGTCGGCGTCGAGCTGTTCGGCGAGACCTTCGGCGAGGGTTTCCCCGGCGCGGACCTGGATCCAGCGGCCGAGGAGAAAGCTGCGCGCGGCGGCTTCGGCGATGAGGGCGGGGAAGTCGGCGGCGATTTGCGGGAGGCGCGCGTCGAGGGCGCGGAGGATGGCGGTGGCGAGGGCGGGGCGGTCGAGCGGGGTGCCGGTGGCGGCGCGGAGGGAGGTGGCGGTGGCGTGGAGTTCGGCGGGGAAGTCGGCGGGCTCGTGGTTTACGTTCACCCCGAGGCCGACGACGGCGAAAGGTCGGCCCGCGGTGTCGGTGCCGCTTTCGGCGAGGATGCCGGCGACTTTTTTTCCGTTGAGAAAGACATCGTTCGGCCACTTGATCGCCGCTGTCACGCCCGTGCTCTCCTCGAGCGCTGCGGCCACGGACACCGCCGCCCAAGTGGTCAGCCGCGCCCACTGGGCCTGCGGAAACGCCGGGCGCAGCAGCAGCGAAAACCACAGCCCGCGATACGAGGCCGAGGCCCAGCACCGGCCAAAACGCCCCCGGCCCGCGGTCTGGTGCTCAGCGAAGATGGCGAGCCCGCTGGGCGTATTGTGGCGGCCGAGCTGGGTGGCGAGGTCGTTAGTCGATTCGGTCTCGGCGAAGACGAGGATTTCGCGGACCAGCGCGCACGGGCCGAGCCGGGCGGTGAGGTCGTCGGCGATGAGGCGGTCGGGCGCGGCGATGAGGCGCAGGCCGAGGCCGGGGCGGTCTTCGATTTCAAAGCCGGCGTCGCCGAGCGCGGCGAGGCGGGCGCGGAGGACGGACGCGGTTTCGCCGAGCTGCGCGGCGAGTTCGCCCGCGGGGAGATGCACGCGCGTTTCGCGCAGCGCGCGGAGGAGGCGGACATCGAGCGGGGTCACGGGAGGAAAGTCGGAGGACGGAGGGCGGAAGTTAGGGAAGCAGTTCGAGCGAGAAGTCGATGGCGGGCGCGGAGTGGGTGAGCGCGCCGACGGAAATGAAATCGACGCCGGTGGCGGCGATGGCGGCGACGGTGGCGAGCGTGACGCCGCCGCTGGCCTCGAACTGCACGCGGCCCGCGCCGAGCGCGACAGCTTCGGCCATCTGCGCGCAGGTCATGTTGTCGAGGAGGATGACATCCACGCCGTCGAACGTGAGGAAGCGGCGCACCTGCTCCAGCGCATCGGCTTCCAGCTCTACGCGGACGCTGGGATGCCCGTCGCGAAACGCGCGGATGGCCGCGGGCAGATGATCCGCGGGCCGGTCCGCGGCGAGGTGGTTGTCTTTTACCATGACCATGTCGTAGAGCCCGAAGCGGTGGCTCACGCCGCCGCCCGCGACGACCGCAGCCTTCTCCAGCGCGCGCAGGCCGGGCGTGGTTTTTCGCGTGTCGAGGATGCGGGCGCTCGTGCCGGCGACGGCTTCGACAAAACGCCGCGTGAGCGTGGCGGTGCCGGACAGGCGTTGGATGAAATTCAACGCGACCCTCTCGGCGGTGAGGATCGAGCGCACCGGGCCGCTGATTTCGAGCACGCTGTCGCCTTCCGCCAAAGCCGCGCCGTCCTCGCGCACCACGCGCACTTTGAGCTGCGGATCGACGCGCCGAAAAACTTCCGCGCCCGTGCCGACGCCCGCTGCGACGGCGCGCTCTTTGGCAAAAATCCGCGCGCTTCTTTGCTCCTCGCCAACGAAGTAGCGCGACGTGAAATCTCCCGGCCCGATGTCTTCGGCGAGCGCGATGGCGATGGGATCGTGGGCCAGCGGCATGTCGCCTAAAAAAGCTCCGGCTCCGGCGCGCGAAAGACGCTCTGGCCACGGACGAAAGTCTCCAGCACCGCATGCGGGCCGCCGCGGTAGATGCACACGCTGGCGAGATCTTCGCCGGCGAGGTCGTTCACGGTCTTCGAGCTTTGGCGGTACGGGAGCAGTGCGGCGTAGTCCATGATGGTGAGGTCGGCTTCCTTGCCGATGTCGAAGCTGCCGATGACCGCGCCTTTGCCCAGTGCCTCGGCGGCACCCTGCGTGGCCATGTGCAGCGCGGCGGTGGGCGTGGGGATGAGTGCTTCACTTTCGTAAAAGCTGCGCGCTTTCTGCGTCTCGATGGCGGAGCGCATGACCTGCCACATGTTCAGTTCGGGGCCGGCGGCGACATCGCTGCCGAGGCCAAGGCGGAGGCCGGCGGCGCGCATTTTTTCCAGTGGGAGGAGGCCGCTGCGGAGGAAAAGATTCGCCGTCGGGCAATGCGCCACGCTGGCCCCGGCGGCGGCGATGGCGGCGCGCTCGCGGTCGCTGAGGTGCAGGCAATGGCCGAGCACGGTGCGCGGGGTGAGCAGGCCGCACATTTCATACACGTCGGTGTAGTCGCGCGCGGCGGGAAACTGGTGCCGCACCTTCTCGATCTCCTCGGTATTTTCCGCGAGATGCGTCTGGAGATACGCGCCGTATTTCCCGGCCAGCTCGGCGGCGGCGCGCATGAGTTTTTCGCTGCACGCCACGGCGAAGCGCGGGCTGAATGCGTACTCCAGCAGCCCGCCCGCCGCGCCGTGCCAGGTCTTGCAGAGGCGCTCGCTTTCGTGCAGCGAGATGGACGCGATTTTCGTCGGCTGGAGGTTCCCGTAGCTGCCCACGTCCATCATCATTTTGCCCATGATGACGCGCAGCCCGCTGGCCGCGGCGGCATGAAACGCGGCCTCGCACGAGTCCTCGAAAACCGCCGTGTAGAGCATCGCCGTGGTGGTGCCGTGGCGCGCGAGTTCGGAGAAAAAAGCGCTGGCCTCGCGGCGGCCTTTCGCGCCGGTGAATTCGCGCTCCAGCGGGAAGATGTGCTGGCGCAGCCACGGCAGCAGGTCGCCGCCGCCGCGCGCCACCGCCGGGTACTGCGGGACGTGCGCGTGCAGGTCAATGAGGCCGGGGAAAACCGCCGAGCGCGGCGAGTGCCGCCAGCGCACCGGCTGCGCGCGCGGCTGGCGCGACAGCGAGGCGTAGTCGCCGACCTCGGCGATGAGCCCGCCCTCGATAATCAGCGCGCCGTCGCTCCATGAGCGCAGGCGGCCAAACTCGGGCGCGTCGATGAGAAAGCCACGGATGCCGAGCAGCGGAGTGTCGGGATTCATCGCGCGGAAAACGGAGACATGGCGCGGAGGCTAGCGGGCGGAAAAAGACGGGTCAACGAAGTGCTCACCCGAAAAAGGAATCCGGGCCGCGCACGCTGAGGAAACACACAAAATTCAACGTGCACGACCCGGTATTAATTCCCCCTAAACAGTCATCTCAGACCGGGCTCCCGGCGGTTCGTTCAAAACCGCGCAAAGATTTTTTGCACGCCGGCGGAGGTCGCATTTTCGCCGGTTGCCTGCCCCCCGCTTTCCCTCTAAATCCGCCTCCGATGTCCGACACCACCGAAGAGCGCCAGGCCCGGCGAGCGGTCCCCGCGGCCACGCGGCTCCGCCTGCTGCGACAAATCTGCGGCGACTTTTTTCGCGCCGTGCAGCCCGCCCCGCACCAGCCGCAGCCCGCGGTTTGGCCGGATGAAAAAATCACCGCCGCGTGGCTCGGGCATGCCACGGTGCTCGTGAATTTTTTCGGCGTCCGCATCCTCGCCGACCCCGTGCTTTTCGCCCGCTGCGGCCTCCGGGTCGGGCCGCTCACCATCGGGCCGAAACGCCGCATCGCCGCCGCGCTCGCACCCGCCGCGCTGCCGCCCATCGACCTCGTGCTGCTCACCCACGCGCACATGGACCACCTCGATCTCCGCTCGCTCCACGCCTTGCCGCGCGACACCGTGGTCGTGGCCGCTGCACGCACGGCGGATATTTTCCGGCGCGTGAAATTCCGCCAGGTCATCGAGCTCCACTGGGGCGAAACGCGGGCGGTGCAGACCGCGCGCGGCGGCGTCACGGTCAGCGCCTTTCCGCTCCGCCACTGGGGCGCGCGGCTGCAGTACGACGACTTCCGCCGCTACAACGCCTACGTCCTCGAACGCGGCGGCCGCCGCCTTTGCCACATGGGCGACACCGCCCGCACCGACGCCCGCGCGCTCGGCTCGCGCGGGCCGATCGACCTGCTGTGCGCGCCCATCGGCGCGTATCATCCGTGGATCCACGCGCACTGCTCGCCCGAGGAGGCGGTGGCGATGGCCGACGAGGCCGGCGCGCGCTTCGTCATGCCGATTCACCACCAGACTTTCAAGCTGAGCTGGGAGCCGATGAGCGAACCCATCGCCCGCTTCCGTGCCGCGCTGGCGCATGATCCGCAGCGCATCGCGCTCAGCGAGATCGGCCAGACTTTCACCCTCCCGTAGCGGCCCGGGGCGTGGGGAAAAATACAGCCCGGCTGGCCAGTTTGGCGTTTCCCCACGATTCGCCAAACGAACCCATCCAGCCGGGCTGCTCCCCTGTATGAATATCTCCTCACGATCCGCATTTAGTGCAGACGCCGCCCAATTAGCACCGCTCGTGCCGCCTGCCGTTTCGTGCGGAAAAAATCCTGAGCGCCAGAGAAAAATCGTCCGACATGCGTTACCCGCCGGAGTTTTGCCAAAGCGCAGGCGCTGCGTGGATTTAGCCAGCGTGTCTAAAACTGACGGCAAAACGCGGCAGCGGAAAAAGCACCCAGCGACTGCTTCCCCGCCCGTCGGGGGAACCCGGCAGGTTCCCCTGCAGCGCGCTCTGCCTACTTCGCGTGGAGGCACGCGCGCACATTCCAGCCGGCGCGGGCGAGCCGCGTCTGCGCCTCGTCGTAGCCGAGGCCGAGCGCGGCGCTCACGAGCCGCACGCCGCGGTCGCGGAGCTTGGCGTTGGAAATGTGGAGATCGACCATCGCATTGCCGCGCACGCGACCGAGGAGGATCATCGCGCAGGTCGAGAGGAGGTTGAGCGCCACTTTCGTCGCGGTGCCCGCTTTGAGCCGCGTGGAGCCGGTGATGATCTCCGGCCCCACCGGCAGATCGATCTCCACATCCCACGGCTCCGCGGCGCGCGTCCGCGCGGGATTGCACGTCAGCAGGATCGTCCGCGCGCCCAAGGCCCGCGCTCGCGCGAGCGCGCCGAGGACGAAAGGCGTGCGCCCGCTCGCGGCGATGCCGCATAGCACATCGCCCGTGCGCACCCCGCGCTCCAGCGCCGCGAGCGCGCCCGCGTCCGGCTGATCCTCCGCGCCCTCGACCGCGCGATGAAGCGCCACCGCGCCGCCGGCGATGATCCCCTGCACCAGCTCCGGCGGTGCGCCGAAAGTCGGCGGAATCTCGCTCGCATCGAGCACGCCGAGCCGCCCGCTCGTCCCCGCGCCGATATAGAAAAGCCGTCCACCACCGCGCAGAGCCGCGCCGACAACATCGACCGCCGCGACCAGTTCCGCCCGGCACGCCACCAGCGCTCGCGCCACGTTTTCCTCCTCCGTCGTGAAAAGCTCAACCAACTCCCCCGTCGTCCGCTCCTCCAGATTCACCGAGCGCGGATTCGCCTGCTCCGTCGCCGCCGTCGCCAAGTCAGCCGCATCGTCCATCGAAACCAATCCCACCACTTCTCTTCCGCCTTTCCCCGCCAGCCACGCCGCCCCGAGCGCCCCGCTTTCCCCGCACACGCTCGCCACCGCATCCGGCAGCAGCATGCTCAGCCGGTATTTGAAAAGCGCTGCGTACTCCGGGTGGTGCGTGAAAAGCCCACCGATCAGCTTCACCGGCGCATTCGTGAAATCCAGCCGCTGCGCCACCGCGCGCGTGAAATCCGCCAGCACACCCGCGCCCGCCTGCACCGTCGCCAGCATCTCCGGCTCGCCGTGTTTCGCCGCGTGGAAAATCGCGGGCGCGAGCCGCGCCACGCTCATCTTGTCCGCCTGCATCGCCCAGCCGGACAAGTCCTGGAGCCGGTTCAGCGCCAGCGTGCGCAAGATTTCCTCCGCCAGCGGCGTGATCTTTTGATTCAAATCGTAATGCGTCAGCACCAGCCGCAGCCCCTGCATCGCGAGATCGTAACCGCCGCCGCGGTCGCCGAGGAGCTGGCCCCACCCGCCCGCCTTTTCCACGCGCTCGCCGCGCCGCCCATGCACCGCCGCACCCGTCCCCGCGATGACCGCGATCCCATCCTCCGCGCCAAACGCCGTCGCCAGCCCCGAGTCGCGATCACTCCCGATGACCAGCACCGCGTGCGGCCACGCGCTTTCCGCCAGCCCGCCGAGCCGCGCGCGATCCTCCTCCGTCGCGCAGCCCGCGAGGAAAACTCCGACATGCGTGGCGTCCGCCGCCAGCACCGAAAAAAGCCGCGCGAGTGCCTCGTCGGAGATTAGTCGGAGGTTCGATGCCGGGAGCGTGCCCTGGCTGAGAATCTTGTGTTCATCAGCCTCGCCGGTCAGCAGCACCCATTCGGTCTTGGTGCCGCCGCCTTCGATTCCGAGGATGCGCTTTGGACTTTCCATCCCCCGACTATCGTGAAAACTCCCCGCGCACTCAAACCTTCCTGTGAACCGAACCGCTCCCCAATGGCTCCGAGTCCTCGCCTGCTGGGGCGTCGGCATCTGGGTCACGACGATCACCGTGCTCTCCTCGATGACCCCATCGCAGCTTCTCGAGATCGCGCCCTTCGAGCTGTGGGACAAAGCCGAGCACTTCCTCGCCTTTGGGGCCGGGGCCGTGAATCTCGCGCTGGCGCTCTGCTGGAGCACCGCGTGGCCGTGGAAACGCGTCGTCGTTTTCACGATCATCGCGATTTCCATCTTCGGCGCAGTCGATGAAATCCATCAGCTCTTCACGCCCAACCGCTCCGGCGCCGATCCCTACGACTGGACTGCCGACACCCTCGGCGCGCTCACCGGCGCGCTGCTCACCGCCCTCGTTTATGCCCGATATTTCTGCGCGCCTCGCCCGGCTCCGACGCGAGCTTGAGGAGCACAACCGCCGCTA
>JANXWQ010000271.1 GCA_025351065.1 Chthoniobacter sp.
CCGCCGCAATCCGGCGGCGCGCAAGGCGGGCGCTTGCTCTACGAGCCGCGAGCCATTCGTGGTGAGCGTGAGATCGCGCAGTCCGTCGAGTGCCGCGAGCTGCGCCACGAGCCGGTCGAGATTGCGCCGGAGCAGCGGTTCGCCGCCGGTGAGCCGCACTTTTTCCACGCCGAGCGAAACGAACACCCGAGCCAGCCGCGCACACTCCTCGAAGGACAGCACCGCGTCCTTTGGCAGAAAGTCGTAGCCGCGCCCGAAGACCTCCTTCGGCATGCAGTAGGTGCAGCGGAAATTGCACCGGTCCGTGACCGACAGCCGCAGGTCGCGGAGCGGTCGGGCGAGTGAATCGTGAAGAGCGGGCAGCACGGCGGGACGCGTACGCTGCGCCTGTTCGGAACGCAAGCGGGGGGGCGTTTTACCCCTTCGCCGCCTTGGCGAAGCGCTCGCTCACGAAGTCCCAATTCACCACGCTCTGGAACGCCTTGATGTAGTCGGCGCGGCGGTTCTGGTATTTGAGGTAGTAGGCGTGCTCCCACACGTCGAGGCCGAGCAGCGGCGTGCCGCCGGTGCTGAGCGGGCTGTCCTGGTTTGGCGTGGCTTCGATGATGAGCTTCCCGCCCTTCCACACCAGCCACGCCCAGCCGCTGCCGAAAATCTTCGTCGCCGCGGTGCCCAGGTCGTCCTGGAATTTCGCGAAGCTGCCAAACGCTGTGTCGATGGCCTTCGCCAGTTCGCCGACGGGTTTGCCGTTTTCGTTTTTCTTCAGCGTCTGCCAGAAAAGCGAATGGTTCGCGTGGCCGCCGCCCTGGTTGCGGATGTCCTTGCGCACGGCCTCGGGCACGGTGTCGAGCTTGGCGAGAGTTTCCTCGATGGGCTTGCTCTCAAAGCCGGGCGCGCCCGCGATGGCCTGGTTGAGTTTGCTGACGTAGGCGGCGTGATGTTTGTCGTGATGAATCTTCATCGTCTCGGCGTCGATGTGCGGCTCCAGCGCGTCATAATCGTAGCCGAGCGGCGGGAGCTTGAAGACGGCGGGGGTCTCGGTGGCGGGTGCCTGCGCGTGCAAAAGGTGCGAGCCGAGGGCGGCGGCACTGGTGGTGAGGGCGATGGTCTTAATGGCGTGGCGTCGGGTGATCATGGTGGGTTCGTTGGAGTTTCGTTACTGGCTGGAAAAAAGGATGTCTTTGAATTCCACGAGCATCGGCGGCCCGGCGTGGATTTGCAGCGCGAGCAGGCCGTCGGCGGCGCGGTTTTTCGGATCGTTGTCGGTCGTGTCGATGATCTTGATGCCGTTGAGAAAATGTTCGAGATGATTGCCCCTCGCGACAATGAGGTAGTCGTTCCACTCGCGCGGCTGGTAGTAGGTGCGGGCGAGCAGTTCCTTTTTCTCCGCGAGCTGGCCGGTCACGCGCGGCTTCCCGCCAGCGTCGATTTCCACTTTCTCGCCGACGAGCGCGAGGCACTTTCGCCCGCGCTCTTCGTAGAGGAATCCGCTCTTGCCCGCCGCATTGTCGATCTCCGCCTGGTAGCCGGCCACGACCCATTTGCCGAGATCGCGCGAGCGGTATTGCACGCCCGAGTTGCCGTTGCGGAGGCGGACTTTGAGCTTGAGCTGGAAGTCTTTCACCGCGCCGCCGCGCCAGATGAGAAAGGTGTTCTGCATGGGCATCGCGGCCAGCGAAGTCTCGCCGCGCAGCACGCCGTCGCGCACCGACCAGAGGCGCGGGTCGCCATCCCAGCCGGTGAGGTCGCGGCCGTTGAAGATGGGCTTCCAATCAGGCTCCGCGGCCCGCACCGCGGGTGTGAAGGTGAGCGCGGCGAGCGCGGCGCAGACGTGAAAAAGGGGGACGCGAAACATGCGGGCGATCCTTCTAATGAAAGGCCCGCCGGGCGTAAATCCGCGCGTTTTCGCGGCCAAACTGCTCGACTTCACCCGGCGCACGGCTATCAGTCCCGGCCCTATGTTTTGGACCGAAGAAATCGCCGCGAAAGTCACCGGCCCGCAGATCATCAACGACTCGAAGACGCCGTCCGGCCGCGTGCATGTGGGCGCGCTGCGCGGCGTGCTCATTCACGACGCCATCTTTCGCACGCTCCGCGAGAAAGGCGTGGAGGCGCGCTACCTTTTCGGCGTCGATGACTTCGATCCCGTGGATGAAATCCCCAAGGGCGAGGACGCGCACTTTGGCAAATACCTCGGCTGGCCGCTGTGCAACACGCCCGCGCCCGGCGGCGGCGAAGGCGATATGGCGGAGCATTACATGCGCGAGTTTTGGCAGGTCTTCGCGGACCTCGGCGTGAAGGTGGAGCGCTACCGGATGCGCGACATTTACCGCAGCGGGCAGTTCAACGCACCCATCGACATGATCCTGCGCAACGCGGAAAAAGTGCGCCGCGTTTACAAGGAAGTCTCGAACAGCGACCGGCCGGCGCACTGGTATCCGTTCCAGGTCATTTGCGAAAAGTGCGGGTGCATCGCGACGACGGAAATCCACGACTACGACGGCGCGCTCGTGTCCTACCGCTGCCTGCCGTCGAAGGTCGTGAACACCAAGCTCAACCTCGGCCGCGGCTGCGGGCACGAGGGGAAAATGTCGCCGTTCGACGGGCGCGGGAAGCTGCCGTGGAAGCTGGAGTGGGTGGCGAAGTGGGTGGCGTTTCCCGTGACTATTGAGGGCGCGGGGAAGGATCACTCGACGAAGGGCGGCTCGCGCGATGTGAGCGAGGCGTGCCTGCGCGCCATCTACGGCACCGAGCCGCCGCTGCGGGTGCCGTACGAGTTTTTCCTCGTGGGTGGCGCGAAGATGTCGTCGTCGCGCGGCGTGGGCGCGAGCGCGCGGGACATGGCCGACCTGCTGCCGCCGGAGGTGCTGCGCTTTTTGATGATCCGCACGAAGCCAAATTCGCCGGTGAACTTCGACGTGCGCGAAGAGGGCATCGTGAAACTTTTCAACGAGTTCGACCGCTACCAGACGCGCGTGCATCACGACAAAAACGCCACGCCCGACGAGGCGTGCGTCGCCCGCCTGTGCGAACTCCAGCCGGACGGCGATTATTTCAACGCGAACTTCCAGCTCGTCTCCGCGCTCGTGCAGATGCCGCATCTCGATCCGGTGAAAGAGATCACGCGGCGCA
>JANXWQ010000302.1 GCA_025351065.1 Chthoniobacter sp.
TGCTCGCACCCGTGGAATGTCTGGCGGCCGTCTTGGCGTTGTGCGGCACATAGGGAACCGCGCTCGCTTTGAAGCGGCGAAGCCATTCTTCGACGAACTTTGAGGTGATTCGCCGGACATTCAACGTCTCGACGCCTTCCCATGACCGGAGGACGAGTTTCAAACCGGACTCCCGATAGACTTTGGTGTTCGGGCGGATGTCGGCGCGGGCGAGCTGTTCGCGGTAGGTCTTCATCGCTTGGGCGAAGGTGAGTTTGCCGACGACGGCGACGGAATCACCGGTGGTGCGCTGACGCTCGGCGGCATCAACGTGCTCCTTCATCCGGTTCTTGGCGACGGAGAGGAGCGTGGTTCTGAGGCTGGTCCAATTTTCCTTGCCACCGGCATACGTGCGGACATAGTAGCGGCCGTTCTTATGCCTGTAGAGGAACTGAACTTGTGTGGGACTCCACACGGTCTCTTTTTCTACGGTTTTCGTTTGCATGACATTTCGCAGTGTTTGCACCCAGACCGTATAATCAGACCGTATAAAAGTCAAACCCGCGAATTCAGCCACTACGTAAGTGCCTCACAATCAAACGGAAGGGTGGCTGAGCCCGGTTTAAAGCACTCGACTCGAAATCGAACGAACGGTCAAACGTTCCGGGGGTTCGAATCCCCCCCCTTCCGCCACTTTCCCCCGAGCACAGGCGGGGGCTTTTCCCCAGGGGTAAAAATGTGCGCTTTGCCTGCACCGCCGCCGCCGCTACTGTGCGCGCGTGAAAACGGTCATCAACCTCGAAGAGACCATCGGCAAAACCGTGGGCCGGCGCGTGGCGCCGCGCGATCCATTCGCCGTGGCCGGGACACCAAGGCGGTGAAACGGTCGTGGCGCAAAGCCTTCCCCACGCCGTTCGTGCCCAAAGGAGTCTATCGCTTTCACACCCACGAGGAGGCCGACGCCTGGATGGAGAAAATGCTGGCTCGCTGCCGGGAATATACCCGCCCGAAGCCCGCGCCAAAAATCTTCGCCGTGGCCGGCGAGACGCCGCCGGAGTGGTGAATTACTTTTCGCGTTGCGACTTTCATCCTGCCCGACAGCCTCCCGCCCTTGCGTTTGCCCCACCCGGCCTCCCCCACCAAAGCCCGCCGGGCATGCCAAAATCGCCTTCGTCTATTGCTGGCTAGGCGGCATTACCTCACATGAACACGAAAGTTCAGCTTACTAAATTACTCTCAGCAGTTGTTCTGTCCGTCGCCGCGTGCTTTTTCGTCGTGAGCTATACTCGTTTTTCGCATTTCAGATTCCAGTTCGAGCATCCCGGCGCGCAGCTAATGATTGGTTGTGTGTTTATCGTCCATTACAGCGCATTTGCATACGCCCTCCCCGTGACCGCACTGCTTTCAGGCATAGTCGCACTCAGAGCAAAGAGCGGTGTAACTTTCATCTTCGAGGTCATACTGGAAGTGACGTGGGTTTTGTCTTTAGGTTGGGTCGGTTTTTGCCTGCTTTTGTGGCAGTCGCAAAACCTTCCTATGCTCACCCACATGGAGTTCCACTTTTGAAGCCCAATGACGCTCGCTTCATGCTTTATTCCACTAACCGCACTGCTAACACGCCGGCTGCAGCCGGCCTCCGCCTGGCCCACGCTCAGCCCGCGCTCTTTTTCTCCACCGCCGTCTCTTCCGCGGCTGCGGCGCGGCGTTTGAACTGGAGCTGCTCGACCCGCCGCCCGTCGGTCTGGGTGATGGTGACGGTGTAGTCATCGATGCGGACGCTTTCGCCCTGCTTCGGCAGGTGACCGATGAGGTGGGTGACGTAGCCGCCGATGGTGCTCACGTCGGCGCTTTCCAACTCGAGCCCAGCCATGTCGTGCAGCTCGTAGAGGCCGACGCCGCCTTCGACGGTGAATTCGTCGGCGTCCACGCGCTTGAACTCGGGCTTCTCGGCGTCGAACTCGTCCTGGATTTCGCCGACGAGTTCCTCGAGCACGTTATCGAGGGTGACGATGCCGGTGGTGCCGCCGAATTCATCGACGACGAGGGCGAGGTGGGCGTGCTTGGCGAGGAAGAAGGTGAGGAGCTTTTCCAGCGGCATCATCTCGGGCACGGGGAAGATGTCGCGCTGGATGCTGTGCAGGTCGGGCTGGGGCTCGCGCATGAGCTTGAGCAGGTCTTTGACGTGGACGAGGCCGACGGTGTTGTCGAGGTGGCCGTCGCAGAGCGGGAAGCGGGTGTGGCGGGAGTCGAGGGCGTGACGGAGGTTTTCCTCAAAGGTGTCCTCGGTGTTGAGGAAGACGACTTCGCCGCGCGGGGTGGTGATGTCGCGGACGACGCGGTCGGCCATGTCGAGCGCATTGATGAGCAAGGATTTGCCAAGCGGCGTGACCTCCTCGGCGCGCTCGCTTTCCGCGAGGATGACGCGCAGCTCCTCCTCGCTGTGCGCCAGCTCGTGCTCGCTCACCGGCTGGATGCGGAGGAAGCGGCGCAGCACGAGATTGGCGGCCTGGTTGAGCAGCCAGATGGCGGGTTTGAAAACGGTGTAGAAAAGCGCGAGCGGACGGACGAGCAGCAGGGCCATGCCGAGCGGATCGCGGATGGACAGGTACTTTGGCCCCAGCTCGCCGATGATGATGTGAAGAAAGGTGATGGTGATGAACCCGATGACCACCGAGAACGCGGAGATGACGGCCGGCGAGGAGATGTGGACGAGGAAGAAAAAGGGCTCCAGGAAGTGCGCGAAAAACGGCTCGCCGATCCAGCCGAGCGCGAGGCTGGAAAGGGTGACGCCGAACTGCGTGGCGGACAGGTACGAGTCGAGATGCGCGAGGATTTTGCGCGCGAGCAGGGCGCGGGTGTCGCCGTCCTCGATGAGCGGGTCGAGCTGGCTGGTGCGGAGCTTGATGAGCGCGAATTCCGCGGCGACGAAGAAGCCGTTGAGCAGGACGAGCAGCAGGATGCCGAAGAGATTGAAGCCAATGACGCCTGGCTCATCCCAGTGGCGGGCGAGGTCTTCAGCTTTCGCGTGGAGAAAGGGGAGGCTCATGGATGCAAAAAGCAACGAGCCGCGGGTGGTAAAACCCGCGGCTCGAAAAACACTCGGAAGTTCGGGGCTACCAGCTCGATTTGGTGACGCCGGGGATCATCCCGTTCGAGGCGAGTTCGCGGAAGCTGATGCGGGAAAGTTTGAAGCGCCCGATGTAGCCGCGCTTGCGACCGGTGGCCAGGCAGCGGCGGCTGAGGCGGGCGGCGCAGGCATTGCGGGGGAGCTGGGAGAGGGCGAGGTAGTCGCCTTTCTTCTTCAGTTCGAGGCGCAGCGCAGCGTACTTCGCGACGGTTGCGGATTTGCGTTTTTCACGTTCGAGCCAGCAGGTTTTAGCCATAAATTAGGGCGCGGAAAGTAACGGGGCCGGGAGGGTTTGCAAACAGTTTTTTACGGCTCAGGGGATGATCTGGGTTTTGAGGCGGAGGAAGAATTCCGGGCCGTTGGCGGTCTGCGGATTGGGTGCGCGCCAGAGGGTGGTCTCGGTGCCGTCGCTGTTGGCGGTAGCGCTGACGAAGACGCCGCCGGGACTCCAATTCGCCGGGGCCAGGGTGCTGCTGGTCTTGACGCCGAAGACGGCATCGTCGGCGGCAAAGCGGCGCGTGAAGGCGAGCGTGGCGTAGGTGCCGGAAACGCCGAGGACGGTGAAGCTAGCGGTGCCGAGGCGCGGGAGGCGTGCGGTGTCGGCCTGCGGGAGGCTGCCGCCGTCGGGGTCGGCGGTGTCGCTGGTGACGGCGTTGGCGGTTTTCCAGGCGGGGTAATTCAGGGCGTCGGTCGCGCCGGGGTTGCCGCCGCTGGCGGTGCTGCGGCGCCAGTTGGCGGGCGCGTTGTCGCCAAGAAAAGTGCCGTCGGGGCGGATGCGCACAAGGCTGTAGCCGGTGCCGTCGGCCTCGGGCGGCCAGCCGGCGGCGGTGCCGTAGGTCACGTCGCTGATGGCCGCGCTGGCGCTGTTGTAGAGGACGATTCGGTGCCGCTGTCGCAGGCCCGGACGCGCAAATTTTTCACCCCGCTGCCCGCGATGAAGTAGGGCGCGGGGATGCTGGTGCGGCTGGCGTTGAGGCTGAAATCAAAACTCACATCCGAGCTGGTGGGATCGCGCTGGTGGATTTCGACCGCGATGGTGTTTGCGCCGCTGACGAGCGCGGACGGCTGCACGGCGAAGTCGGCTTCGGCGTTTTCGTTGCTCACGCCGGACGCGTAGAAATCGAAGGCGGGATCGGCAGGGAGACCGGCGGTGCGGGCGACTTCGGTGCCGTTGACGTAAACGACGGCGGTATCGTCGTAGCGGAGGTGCAGCGTGGCGGCGGTGATTTGGTTGGCGTTGGCGACGGTGATCGTCTTGCGAAAGTAAGTCGTGGCGTAGCGCGCGCCAACGGGGCCGCCGCCGACGACGGTCGTTTCATCGCCGTCGCCGTAGCCGAGTTCCGCCGTGCCGCTGGCCCACGCGGTGTCGTTGAATGCAGGCGCGCGCCAGGCGGTGCCCTGGTTGCTGCCGTCGTCCTTGTATTTCCAAGTCGCGCCGAGCCAGTTCACGCGGTTGAGCGGCACGGCAGTCTTCGCGTCGCCCCAGCGCGCGGATTCGGCGACGATGGCGCTATCCACGATGCTCGCGAGGCTGTTGAAACGCGCCGTCCATTTCGCCGCGGAGAGCTGCCCGCCGTTGAACAGGTGCTTCTGCACGCGGTCAGCCCAGCGCATCCGATACTCGGTGTTGGGCCGCAAATCCTGATCGAGAAACATCGGCGACGAGTAGGTGAAGTTGCTCCAGTTGCCCGCGACCGGATCGGAAAACGGCCCGGTGCGATCCTCGCCGCTGTTGAAAAAAGTGTATTCGGAATCGTGGACGACAGCGTGAACGCCGCGATCCCGCCATTGGCCGTGTCGCCCACCAGCCGGAACGTCGCCTGCCAGCCCGTGAACGCACCCGCGCCCGCGTAAAATTCCACCTCATCGCCCCCGACCTGCTCTCACATGATGACCTCGAACGAATGCAGCCCGCCGTCAGCGTCACCGTGCCGGTGCTGTCGAGCGCCCCGTGGTTCGAGTCGTCCGTCATCACCGCCACGCCGTCGATTTTGATGCGCCCGCCGTCGTCCGAATTCAGCCCAAAAGTTTACGCCGTCCCGCCCGGCTGCACCAGCGCCAGATACTCGCCGCTTTTCGCGAGCGAAAAATTCGTGTGCAGCGGCAGCCCCGGCGTCCGCTTGTTTTTGTTCGAGGCCCACACGATGAGAAACTCGCCCGGCTGCATCGTCACCGCCGGGAACTTCCATTTCGTCAGGTTCGCCGCGTCATTGGTCAGCGCCCAGTTGTTCAGACTCACCGCCACCGCGCCCGGATTGTGAATCTCGGTCCAGTCCGAAAACGCCCCGTCCTCGTCCGCGATGAACGAGACATTGTCCGCCATGAATTCCGTAATGACCGGATTCCCGCGCGCGACGCAGGCGAGCAGCAAAGCGAGGGCGAAAGCGCCGAGGACGCGAAGGACGGGCAAGGGGGAAATGAGGGGTCGCGGAAGTAGCGACGGAACCCGGTGGGTCAAAGGACGCCCTCTGCGCAGCGCGCAATTTTTGCCCGGCTCATGCCCAACAGAATCCTCGCGCCGCAGCAGCGTGGCGGATAAAGAAGGCGCGCCTTTTTTATGCGCCACTTTCCCTCGCTTCGCCGGTCCGCTGTCCTCCTCGCCAGCCTTGGCTGCGCCTTGCTCGCGCGGGCGGCGGAGGCTCCGTTCGCCGCGCGGGCGGAGCATGTGGTGCTCATCGTGTGGGATGGGATGCGGCCCGATTTCGTGCGCGCGGACACCACGCCCACGCTGCACGCGCTGGCGGAGCGGGGCACGTTTTTCGCCAACAACCACTCCGTCTATATCACCTCCACGGAGGTCAATGGCGCGGCTCTCGCC
Source organism: Chthoniobacter sp. (assembly GCA_025351065.1). Taxonomy (GTDB): domain Bacteria; phylum Verrucomicrobiota; class Verrucomicrobiia; order Chthoniobacterales; family Chthoniobacteraceae; genus Chthoniobacter. The sequence goes on from JANXWQ010000302.1 coordinate 5,925, forward strand.
ACCGGCTGCTACCCCACGCACACGGGCATCGTCGCGAATCTCGAATACCTCCCCGACCTCAATCTCGTGCGCCCGCTCGCCACGGAAAACCTCGTCACCTGCCGCCTCGGCGACATCCTTCGCGAAGGCCGCTACCTCGGCGTGCCCACGCTCGCGGAACTCGTCCAGCGCAGCGGCCAGCGCACCGTCGTCGCCGGCACGAAGGGCGTGGCGCTGCTCCACGACCGTGCCTTTGACCGCACCGCCGCGCCCGGCTCGACCATTCTTTTTGCCGGGAAAACCTACCCGCCCTCCGCGCTAGCGCCGCTCACCGCGAAGCTCGGCGCTTTCCCCGAGTACCCGTCCGCCGAAATCCTCGCGCCGAACGCCGCGCAAAACGCGTGGACCGCGCGCGCCTTCACCGAGGGGCTGTGGCGCGACGGCGTGCCGCGCTTCAGCACGCTCTGGCTCGGCGACCCGGACTACAGCCAGCACCTCACCCAGCCCGGCTCCGCCACCGCGCTCGCCGCGCTGCGCAACTGCGACACCTACGTCGGCATGGTCATCGCCACGCTGCATGCCAAAGGCGTGCTGGAAAAGACCAACATCTTCGTCGTGTCCGACCACGGTTTTTCCACCGTGGATCACGCGCTCGACCTCGCGGCCATTTTGAAAAAGGCGGGCTTCAGCGTGCTCCGCAGTTTTCCCAAAACGCCGCGCCCCGGCGAAATCCTCTACGTCCCGCTCGGCGGCAGCGCGCAGTTTTACGTCATCGGCCACGAGCCCGCCCTCGTGCAAAAGCTCGCCGCTTTCCTCCAGACCACGGATTTCGCCGGGCCGATTTTCACCCGCGACGCGCTGCCCGGCACCTTCGCCCTGCGTGATGTGCGACTCGATGCGCCCGACTCGCCCGACCTCCTTTTTTCCTACCACTGGAGCGACGGCACCAACGCCAGCGGCGCACCCGGCCTCGTCGCCGCCGACGCGCGCAAACCCGGCTACGGCACCCACGCCTCGCTCAGCCGCTTCGACATCCACAACACCCTCCTCGCCGCCGGCCCCGACATCCGCCCGCATTTCCGCGACACCCTGCCCACGGCCAACGTGGATGTCGCCCCGACCATCGCAAGAATCCTCGGCCTCAGCGGCGCGGAAAAAATGGACGGCCGCGTCCTCAGTGAAGCCCTCGCCACCGTGGACTACGACGCCCCCAAACCCAACACCGCCACGCTCGAAGCCACCACCGACGGCTGGCGGCAGTGGTTGAAAATCACGACGCTGGGCCAGCACACCTACCTCGACGAAGGCAACGCCGGCCCGGCGAAGTAGGGCGCGTTTTTTCCGCCCCAACTACTCCCCCACCACCCGCTGGCCGCGCCATTGCACGGCGGAGGCGAAGCCGCTTTCGATGAGGTTGAGCGTTTCCACGGCGGGGTAGTTGCCGCTCACACCGAGGCGCGGGAGGCGGTCGAGCAGGCCGGCGTGCTCGGGGAAAAGGTTGGCGTTGCGCGTGGTCAGCATGGTGGTGAAACCGCCGCGGCGGACGAGTTCAAATTCGCGTTCGTTGACCGCGTTGCGCCCGCCAAAGGGGTAGGCGAAATGGCGGACGGGGCGGCGGATTTGCGCCTCGAGTTCGCGCCGCGCGGCGTGGACTTCCACCTCGATCTCGGCGTCGGTGAGTTGGTTCAGGCTGTGGTGCCCGTGGGTGTGCGCGCCGATGGTGGCGAGCGGGTCGGCGGCGAGCTGGCGGACTTCGTCCCACGTCATGGAAGTGCGGCGGGTGCAGGCGAGCGGGTCCCGTTCGGTGAGGCCGGCGAGGTGGGCGATGAGCTCGTCGCGCCGGGAGCCGAGGCCGCGGAGGAGCGTGGCGATTTCATCGTAGGCCCGCAGCCGCGCGGCGAGCGTGTCGGTGAGAAAATCGTAGTCGCGCCCGTCCCAGGAAAAGCGCAGCCGCCAGCCAGCGGTGAGCACTTCCTCCAGCAGGTACCACCACACGCTCACGGTGCCGCCGACGAAGCCGTTGGTGACGTTGACGGAAAAGGGCGTGTCGTACTCGCGGAACGCGGGCAGCGCGTGGTGCAGGCTGTCGCGGCAGCCGTCGTCGAGCGTGAAGCAGACGAATTTCGGCTCGTGCGGCTCGGCCAGGCGCGCAGGCAATGCATCCAGCGCGCTGGGCTCGATGCCGCGCTCGCGCACCCACGCGAGCATGGCGCGCAGATCCTCGGGCGTGATTTCGAGCGCGCGGTTTTGCGGAAAAAGCGAGCGTTCCGCATCCGGGATCACGCGGTGCAGCATCAGCACGCAACCCACGCCCGGCCGCACCCGCCGCGTCACGGCGCTGGCCGCGCGGATGGCGGTGGCTTTCAGCATGGCAGTGGACTCATGGTTCTCCGCTTGATAATCGCCGCGCCTTTCGCGACCAAGGACAAATCCGCCACCGAATGTCATGCGCGCCCTCCTGAAAAAATCCCGCTTCCTCACCGGCCTGGTCAAAGCCTGCCGCGCCCTGCCGGCGGATGTGCGCACGCTGCGCTGGACGCGCGCGCAGGCCGGCCAGATCGCCGCTTACACCGCGGCGCACGCGGTGCGCAAACTGCACGTCGGCTGCGGTCACAATCTCCTCGCCGGCTGGCTGAACGCCGACATCGCGCCCGCGCATCCCGGCGTGCTTTACCTCGATGCCACGGCCCCGTTTCCCATCGCCAGCGCGTCGTTCGACTACATCTACAGCGAGCACGTCATCCAGCATTTCCCGTTTCGCGCCGGGCTCGTCATGCTCAGCGAGTGCTGCCGCATCCTGAAACCCGGCGGCGTGCTCCGCGTCTCGACGCCGAACCTGCTGCGGCTCGCCTCGCTGCTTACCGAGCGCACGGGCGCGGCGCAGACCGAGTACACACGGCTGGTGAGCGAAAAATACATTCCCGAAAACACCGCGCGCCTGCCCGCTTTCGTGGTGAACAATTTCTTTTGGGACTTCACCCACCAGTTTGTCCACGACCCGGAATCGCTGCAACACGGGTTGAAAAGCGCGGGCTTTGCCAGCAGCGCCGCCGTGCAGATCGGCGCGAGTGCAGATCAAAATCTCGCCGGGCTGGAACATCACGGCCGCATCGTCGGGGACACCATCAACGAATTCGAGACGATGATTTTCGAGGCGCGGAAATGAATCAGCCGGCGGCCCCGCCCGCCGCCGCCGCGCAGACTTCGCGGAAGACTTTTTCCGGCGCAATCATCCGCAGGCATTTCAAATCGTACGGGCAAGGCACCGTGGTCCAGCACGGCGCGCACGGCACGCCGCCGTAGAGCGCCGAGGTGCGCGGATAGAAATAACCGGCGGGCGATTCGTAGCCGCCGAAGATGATGACTGACGGCACGCGGAAGGCATTCGCGATGTGCATGCCGCCCGACGGCGGGCCGACAAACACGCCGCCCTGCGAGACCAGCCACACGAAATCCGCCAGCGACGTGCTGCCGGCGAACGAGTGAAAGCGCGGCCCAAAACGGTGCTCGGGAAAAAGCGTTTTCGTCCCGACCTCGATGACCTCAAAGCGCTCGGTGAGTTTTTCGATCAGCGCCTGCCACGATGCCGTGGGCCACTTTTTGTTTGGCGTCCAGTGACTCGCCATCGGCTGCACGATGATGCGCGGCCCGGCGATGGCGGCGATTTTTTCACGCATCTCCGCCGTGGGTTCGACCGCCGGCGGATCGAGCTGCTCGGAGTGCAGCTCCAGGCCGACACATTCCGCCATGAGCGTGATGAGCGGGCGCGGCGGCGGCAGCACCGGCAGGTAGCTGAGCTGGAAAGCCGTGCGGCTCGCCTTGACCGAATACGGCTCCACCGCATCGACGTGCGGATTCGCGCGAAACATCTCGGGATACCGCGAGAGGTAGATGATGCGGCACGCCGGATTGCGCCGCCGGATTTCGCGAAAAACGGGCGTACACATCAGCTCATCGCCCACCCCGCCGCCGAGCGAGTAGAGCCGGATCGCCGCGCGCTCCCAAGGCTTGCGCATGGGCCACGGCCAGCGCCAGCGGATGTAGGCCGCGCCGCCCCGGCGGATGAAAGAGCCGCGCACGGCCACCGTGATTTTTTCCCAGCGCCAGGCCAGCGCCGCCGCGAAACGCTGGGCGGGATTGAGCGGTTTGGGCGGGTCGGTCGGCGTCACGGGAGCGGGAAGAGTGGAAATGGAGCACGCCTGCTGTCGAGCCTCAATGGCCGCGCTGCGGCGCCGCGCCCGAAAAACGAAAATGCGGTTTCGTGCCCCGGCGGAGTGTGCTTACCTGCGCGCCCCGCCCCATGCTCCGCCAGCTCGCCAAACTCGTCGCCGACCCGCGCCGCTACCTCCCCGCCGCGCGCGCGAAAATGCTGCATCAGCTCAAGCGCTGGGAGCACCATCTCACGCCGTGCTTCGCGCCGACCGCGTACTTTCTCCAGGGGCAGATGGACATCCATCCCGTCTCGCGCTGGTACCGCCCGGAGTTCGCCGCCGAGACCGGCGGCTTCTTTCTGCCCGGCGATCAGGTCGAGCGAAAGATCACCGACTTTCACACCTGCGACCTCGTCCGCCGCGACATGCTCATCCTCCTGCTGCGCACGATCCTCGAACGCAAAATCCCCGGCGACATCGTCGAACTCGGCGTCTATCAAGGCCACACCGCGCGCCTTTTCCACCACTACCTCCCCGAGCGCCCGCTGCATCTTTTCGATACTTTTTCCGGCTTCGCCGAAACCGACATGCGCTCCGAGGCCGCGGTCACGGGCTTGCAAGTCGTGGCGGAATTTGCCGACACCAGCGTCGAGATGGTGCTGCGCCGCATCGCTCCGCGGCAGCCGGAAAATGTCATCGTCCACGCCGGCTTTTTTCCCGGCACCGTGCCCGCGGGCTGGGAGGAAAAGCAGTTCGCCTTCGTGCATCTCGACGCCGATCTCTACGAGCCCATCCTCGCCGGGCTGCACTACTTTTACCCGAAGGTGCCTGCCGGCGGCATGATCGTCGTCCACGACTACAACGCCTGGCCCGGCTCCCGCCGCGCCGTCACCGAATTCCTCGCCGGTAAACACGAGATCGCCATCCCGCTCCCCGACAAATCCGGCTCCGCGCTCATCGTGAAGCAGTGACGCCGCGACTGTAGGGGAAGCTGCCAGCTTCCCCCGATTCTCGTAAAGAATCGAGGGAACAGCCACGCGCCAGAATTATTCAGCGCGTGAACCACTCCGGTGCCCGCCCCGTCACCACCGTGCGCAGCACCGCGCCCAGCCAGGCGCGCGGCGGGCGCACCAGCGGCGCGAGCGAGATTTTGCGCAGCAAATAACGCAAGGCCTCACCGCGGCGGCCTGCTTGCAGCAGCTTGTAGATGCAGGACACGAGGTAGTCCGCCTCATACGCGCGCAGCCACGCCGCCGCCTGCCGCCGCTC
>JANXWQ010000341.1 GCA_025351065.1 Chthoniobacter sp.
CGCCCGCCGTGACTGCGCCTCCCGTTGTGGCGGGCGGTTTGTTTTGGAAAAGGCGGATCGTTGCGCCCATCGCGGGCCAGCTCCGGCAGGGCATCACGCCGGAAAAAATCGCACTGACCATCGCGCTCGGCGGCGTGCTCAGCATCTTCCCCATCCTTGGCGCAACGACGATTCTTTGCGTCGCTGCAGCCTTCGCGTTCCGGCTAAACCAGCCAGTCATCCATCTCGTCAACTACTGCGCCTACCCCGCGCAGTTCGCCTTGCTCATCCCGTTTTACCGCGCCGGCGAAACGCTTTTCGGCCATCCGCACGTCCCGCTTTCCATCACCTTCCTGCTCGGACGTTTCCGCGCTGATCCCGGACAATTCATGCGCGACTTCGGCATGATCGGCGTGCAAGGGATCGTCGTCTGGGCGCTCGTCGCGCCGCTCCTCACCGCGGCCATCTATTTCACCCTTGTTCACCCGCTGCGCGTTCTCGCCCGGCGCTCCGCCCGATGATTCCGCTTCTGCTCATCGGCCTCGCCAGCGCGGTCATCTATTTCGCCGCAACGTGGGCCATCAGCGTAAGGATCAAAAACTACGGGCTGCTCGATGTCGCGTGGTCGTATGGCGTTGCCATTCTCGCGCCACTTTACGCGCTGTTTTCGCCGGGCGAGCCGGTGCGGAAATGGCTGCTCACCGGCCTTGGCGTCGCGTGGAGTCTGCGGCTCGGGACTTACATCCTGCTCCGGGTGCTGCGGCATCATCCGCAGGAGGATGTGCGCTACGAAACGCTGCGCGCGCGCTGGCCGGGCGCGGGGATGTTTCTCGTCTTCTTCGAGTTGCAGGCGGTGCTCGTGGTCATCTTCTCGCTGCCGTTTTTGCTCGTCGCTTTCAATCCCGCGCCGCGGCTCAGCGCGCTGGAAATCGGCGGGCTCATCCTCGCCGTTGTCGCCCTCGCCGGCGAGGCGCTGGCCGACCGGCAGATGCACGCTTTCAAACGCGACCCGGCGAGCAAGGGCCAGGTCTGCCAGCGTGGGCTGTGGCGGTATTCGCGGCATCCGAATTACTTTTTCGAGGCACTCATCTGGTGGGCGTTTTTCCTCGTCGCGCTGGGCTCGCCGCAAGGCTGGATCGCGCTGGCGTGCCCGCTGCTGATGCTCCAGTTTTTGCTCAAAGTCACCGGCATCCCGCTGACCGAGGAGCATGCGGTGCGGAGCAAAGGCGCCGCCTACCGTGAGTATCAGCGCACCACGAGCGCGTTCATTCCGTGGTTCCGAAAATCATGAGCACCATCGACACCATCCTCGAAGCCAACGTCGTCCCCGACCCGCTCATCCGGCTCGGCATCCGGCATCTGCTGGCGGAAACGCTGCGCGAAAAAACCTGCGCGAATGTGGAACTGCAGCGAGCCGCGCTGCTCGCACACATCGCCGGGCTGAAGCAGAGCGCCATCGCCGTCCAGACGCGCGATGCCAATGAGCAGCATTACGAAGTGCCCACGCGCTTTTACCAGCTCTGCCTTGGCCGGCGGCTGAAGTACAGCTCCGGGCTGTGGACGGACGCCGCTGACACGCTCGATATCGCGGAGGAAAAAATGCTGGCGCTGACCTGCGAGCGCGCGGCGCTGGCCGACGGCCAGCGCATCCTCGAACTCGGCTGCGGCTGGGGTTCGCTGTCGCTGTGGATGGCGGAAAAATATCCGGGCGCGCAGATCACCGCGGTCTCGAATTCGCGCACGCAGAAGGAGCACATCGACGCCGAGGCGGCGCGGCGTGGGTTCAAAAATCTGGCGATCATCACCGCCGACATGAACGTCTTCGACAGCGCCGCGCAGTTCGACCGCGTGGTCAGCGTCGAGATGTTTGAGCACATGAAAAACTATCAGGCGCTGCTCGCCAAAGTCGCGCGCTGGCTGGCACCCGGCGGCAAGCTGTTCGTCCACATTTTCACCCACCGCGAGCTGGCCTACCACTACGAGGACAAGGGCCCGAACGACTGGATGACGCGTTACTTTTTTGCCGGCGGGCAGATGCCGTCGGACGATCTGCTGCTCTACTTTCAGGACGATCTGCGGATCGAGCAGCACTGGTGCGTGAGCGGCACGCACTACCAAAAAACCGCCGAGGCCTGGCTGCAAAACATGGACGCCAACCGCAAGGAAATCTGGCCGCTCTTCGAGCAGACCTACGGCGTGGAAAAAACCAAACGCTGGTGGGCTTACTGGCGCGTCTTTTACCTCGCGTGCGCCGAGCTGTGGGGCTACCGCGGCGGCGGCGAGTGGTACGTTTCGCACTACCGTTTTCGCAAACCGTAACCGCGGGCGGCGGCACATTCGGCTTCCCACTTTCGCGCACGCTTTCCACACTGCGGCATGCCTCGTTTTTACATCCCGCCGCATGCCTGGAATCCCGACCGCCTCGCGCTCGACGACGGCGAGACGCATCACGCGCTGTCCGTGCTGCGGATGAAGGCGGGGGAGCGCGCCACGGTGTTCAACGGGCAGGGCGCGGAGGCCGAAGTCGAGCTGGCGAGCGTAGAAAAGGGGCGCGTGGCTTTGAAAAAAATCAGCGCGGGCAAGAGCGCGCCGCTGGCCTGCGAGATCGTGCTGGGGCAGGCGATTCCGAAGGGCAAGAACATGGATCTCATCGTGGAGAAAGCGGTGGAGTTGGGCGCGGCGGCCATCGTGCCGCTGATGAGCGAGCGGACCATCGTGCGCGCGGACGCAAGCGAGGCGCTGGGCAAGCGCGAAAAGTGGCAGCGCGTGGCTGTGGAGGCGGCCAAACAGTGCGGGCAGAACTGGCTGCCGCGCGTCCATGCGCCGCAGACGCCGAAGGAGTTTTTTGCCTCGGGCGAAAAGTTCGACCTCATGCTCATCGCGTCGCTCCAGCCGGATTCGCGGCCCATCAAGGAAACGCTCGCGGACATCGGCGGGCGCAAGCTGGGGCGGGTGCTGATCCTAGTCGGGCCGGAGGGGGATTTCACGCCGGCGGAGGTGGGGCTGGCGAAGTCGCACGGCTGCCGTCCGGTGACGCTCGGCCCGATCATCCTTCGCACGGAGACGGCGGCGATCTACTGCCTGAGCGTACTGGGGCACGAGCTGTTCCGATCGGGTGGGCGGTGATTTTTTACCGCAAAGGCGCAGAGGACGCAGAGGCCGTGACGGAGTTGGGACACGAAGTTTGCCATGCAAAAATCTCTGTGCCTCTGCGGTAAAACAAAACCGCTCCGAGTGGCACCGGCACTGCGCCGGGTGAAAGTCCAACCTTCAAACCAAGAAGATTTTTCCGCCGGGGCGGGACAGAGGATTGACAGAGGCGGGCGCGGGGCGCATGTCTCTCCCATGCTCGACTCCCAAGAACCTCCCAAGTCCTTTCTCCAAAAGCTGCAGGAGCGCGCCGCCGCCTCGCGCTTTTTCACCGTCTCGGTGCTGCTCCATGTGATCCTGATCCTCATGGGCGGCAGCGTGGTGCTGTTCAAGCGCATGTCCGAGCCGCCGGATTTCAGCTCCTCCGAGGGCCTCGTGTCCAGCGAAGTGAACGCGGCGCCGCCACCGGAGGAAAAAATGGAGGTGCAGGAGCAGATGGTGGCCCCGACTCCGACGCTGTCCGCGCCGTCGCTTTCGGCGATCACCACCAGCGCGGCGGCCCCCACGTTCCAGGTGGCCCAAGCGGTCGCGGTCGTCAAAGTGGCGCAGACGGATGCGATGTCGGAGGCGCTCAAACATGTGTCCGCGCCGAAGGGCTTGTCGGGCAGTGCGAGTGGCGCGTTTGGCCGGCGCGGTGGGCAGGCCAGAGTGGCGGCGATCATGGAAAAGGGCGGCAAAAAAGAAAGCGAGGAAGCCGTGCTCAAGGGTCTGAAATGGCTCGTCGAGCATCAAAACCCCGACGGCTCGTGGGGCGGCGCCTACCAGGGCGCGATGACCGGCTTTGCGATGCTCACTTTCCTCGGCCACAACGAACTGCCCAACTCCCCCGACTACGGCCCCACAGTCGAAAAGGGGCTCAACTGGCTGCTCGAGAACGGCAAGAAAAACGACGGGCGGATGAACATGGCCGGCGCGTTTGACCAGCCCGGCACGTATGCCCACGCCATCGCCACCTACGCGCTCGGCGAATACTACGGGATGACCAAGGACGAGCGCGCCGCGGATTTGTTTAAGAAAGCCGTCGCCTACATCGTGGCGGGGCAGGGGCCGGACGGCGGCTGGATGTATGCCTACGACAAAAGCGAAAGCGATACCTCGGTGAGCTGCTGGCAGATTCAGGCGCTCAAGGCCGCGCACCTCAGCGGCCTCAACATGGACGGCGTGGACGGCGCGCTCGACAAAGCCATGCTCAACCTCAAGCGCGTGCAGGCGGACGACGGCAGCTTTGGCTACCGCAAGCCCGCGCCCGGCAGTTACAGCCTCACCGGCGCGGGCGTGCTCTGCACCTATTTCTGGAAGCAGGAAAAGGACAAGAGCGTGAACAAGGGCATCGAGTTTATGATGAAGGAAACCGACAAGGGCCACCCGCTCGACTACCACCACGAGACCGCCGACCTCTACTGCTGGTACTACAACACCCAGGCCTGCCTCATGGTCGGCGGCGGCGCGTGGACGAAGTGGAACAGCCGCTTCCAAGAGCAGATCTACAAGAACCAAAACCCGGACGGCAGTTGGCCGCCGCTCGCCGGCAAATCGCCCGGCGGCGAACTCCAGCGCGACCCGGAAGGCGTCGGCCCGGTTTACCGCACCTGTCTGTGCGTGCTCATGCTCGAGGTCTTTTACCGCTACTCGCCGACGCTGCGATAACGCGCGGTGTGCGCAGCTTGGGGCGCGGTCACGAAAGTGGCCGCGCCCTTTTTCGTCCGGCGGAAAAAGGTTTGACGCCCCGGCCCGGCGCGGGACTTTTCGCGGCTGCCATGCGCCTCCCATTCATGCGAAAAGTCACCCGCCTCGCGCTCGCCTGCGCGCTCGGCGGCGCGGCGCTGCGGGCCGCGGATGCGCCGCCGGAGGGCGCGCGTTTTTTTGAGGAAAAAATCCGCCCGCTGCTGACGGAGCGCTGCTTCAAATGCCACAGCCACGCCGCGGAGAAAATCAAAGGCGGCCTCGTTCTCGACTCCCGCGCAGCCGCGCTCACCGGCGGCGACACCGGCGCGGCCGTGGTGCCCGGCGATCCGGCGAAGAGCCTGCTCATCGAGGCCGTCAGCTACACGAATGCCGACCTGCAAATGCCGCCCAAAAAAGGCGACGGCAAAAAGCTCAGCGACGCCGAAATCGCGCTGCTCACCGAGTGGGTGAAAATGGGTGCGCCGTACCCGCCCGACACCCGCCAGAAAATGACCGTGCGCGCCAAAGGTGCGATTACCGAAGAGGATCGGAAATGGTGGGCCTTTGAACCCCTCGCCAAAGCCGAACCGCCCGCCGAAGTCCCCGGCGCGCGCAACGAGATCGACCGTTTCATTTTCCAAAAGCTCGCCGCCGCCGGCCTCCAGCCCGCGCCTGCCGCCACGCCCGGGCAGCTTGTCCGCCGACTGTACTTTGACCTCACCGGCCTCCCGCCCACGCCCGAGGAAGTCGCAGCTTTTGTGGATGAGTCCCACAGGTCACAGGAGACCTCTAAGACCTATGAGCAGCTCGTGGACAGGCTCCTCGCCAGTCCCCGCTACGGCGAGCACTGGGCGCGGCACTGGCTCGACCTCGCGCGCTACGCGGAAAGCGACGGCTACAAGATCGACGAGTACCGCCCGCACGCCTGGCGTTACCGCGACTACGTCATCGCGTCGCTCAACGCCGACAAGCCCTACGACCGCTTCGTGCAGGAGCAGCTCGCGGGCGACGAGCTTTTCCCCGGCGACCTCGCGGCGCTCGCCGCCACCGGCTTTCTCCGCCTCGGCATCTACGAATACAACAACCGCGACGTGGCCCTGCAATGGAGCGGCATGCTCAACGAAATCACCGACGTCACCGCCGATGTCTTTCTCGGCCTCGGCCTGCAATGTGCGCGCTGCCACGACCACAAGTTCGATCCGATTTTGCAAAAGGACTACTTCCGCTGGCAGGCCTTCTTCGCCCCGCTGCTCATCCCCGAGGAGGTGCGCGCCGCCACGCCCGAGCGGCAGGCGGACTACGCGGCGAAGCTGAAAGTCTGGGAGGAAAAAACCGCCGGTCTCCGCGCGCAGATTGCCGTCATCGAGGAGCCCGCGAAGGAAGACGGCGCACGGAAGGCGATCAAAACATTTCCGCCCGAGACGCAGGCCATCCTCAACAAACCCGACGACGAACGCACGCCCGCGGAAGAGCAGATCGCCGACCTCGCCTTGCGGCAGGTGACCTACGAAATCGCGCATCTTTTCAGCCGGTTGAAAGCCACGGACAAAGACCAGCTCGTGGCCTTGCAAAAACAGCTCGCGGCTTTCGACCAGGACAAGCCCGCCGAGCTGCCGGTCATCCCGTCGGTTTCGGATGTGGGGCCGAAAGCGCCGCCGGTCTTCATTCCGAAAAAGCCCAGCCTCGGTGAAATCGCGCCCGGTTTTCCCACCGTGCTCGACGCGCAGCCCGCCGTCATCGCGCCCGCGCCGCCCGACTCCACGGGCCGCCGCGCGGCGCTCGCGCGCTGGCTCACGCAGCCGGAAAATCCGCTCACCGCGCGCGTCATCGTGAACCGCGTGTGGCAGTACCATTTCGGGCGCGGGCTCGTCGCCACGGCGAGCGACTTTGGCAAACTCGGCGAGCCGCCCTCGCATCCCGAGCTGCTCGACTGGCTCACGCGGCGCTTCATCGCGGACGGCTGGTCTTTGAAAAAACTGCACCGCCTCATCCTCACCAGCGCGACCTGGCAGCAGTCGGCCATTGCCAATTTGCCATCTGCCATCGCCGCCGATCCCGAGAACCGCCTGCTCTGGCACGCCAGCACCCGCCGCCTCGACGCCGAGCAAATCCGCGACGCGATCCTTTCCGTCACCGGCGAACTCACAGCCGCGGCCGGCGGCCCGAGCGTCGATCCGGGCACGCCGCGCCGCACCATTTTCACGAAAGTTTTACGCAACGCGCACGACCCGCTGCTCGAGGTTTTCGATGCGCCCGACAGCTTCAGCAGCATGGCGCAGCGCAACGTCACCACCACGCCCACGCAATCGCTGCTCCTGCTCAACAGCCCCGGCACGCTCAAGCGCGCGCAGGCCTTCGCCGCGCGCCTCCGCCGCGACAGCTCGGCGGACGAAGGGCGGCGCGTCATCGACGCCTATCGCCTGGCCTTTGGCCGCGCGCCGACCGACGCCGAACGCGAAGCTGCGCTCGCTTTCATCGACCAGCAGGCGCAGCGCATCGCGCCGGCCCGCGAGACTAAAGAGCCCGCGCCTTTCCTCTCCGAAAAAATGACCCTGCGCGACGGCCGCGCCGCTGTGCTCACGCCGGGCACGCCGATGGACCGCCTCACCATTCCCGACCAGGCCGCGTTCCCGAGCGGCGACTTTACGGTCGAGAGTTTCATCGTCATGCGCTCCGCCTACGACGACGGCCAGGTGCGCACCATCGCCGCGCAGGGGGACGGCGACAAAGCGCATCCCGGCTGGGCCTTTGGCGTGACCGGCCAGCAGTCGCGCTACAAGCCGCAGACGCTCGTGCTGCTCCTGCGCGGCGCGCAGCCGTGGAGCGCGCATGATCCCGTCGAGCCGATCTTCAGCGGCCTGCGCATCGAGGTGGGCAAACCGTACTTCGTCGCCGTCAGGGTGAAGCTCGGCGACCCGACCGAGCAGGGCGTGACCTTTTATACCAAAGACCTCTCAAACGACGACGAGCCCATGCAGACTGCAAGCGTCGCGCACCGCGTGACCGCCGGCATCCGCGCACAAGCCCCGCTGCGCCTCGGCGCACGGGCGGAAGACGCGCGCAATCTTTTCGACGGCCTCCTCGACGACGTGCGCCTCTCGGACGCCGCGCTGCCCGCCGAGCAACTCCTGCTCACCAGCGCGGCGGCCGGCGAGCACACCGTCGGCTATTGGAAATTCGAGAAAGACCCCGGCGTCAATGCCGACTCCTCGCCGCACCACGCCGACATCGCCCCCCGCATCATCGCCCCGCCGAAGACCGACCCGCGCGCCGCCGCGCTCGCGGACTTCTGCCAGGTGCTGCTGAACTCGAATGAGTTTCTCTACGTGGACTGACAGGGCGGTGAAGACGATGCGTGCGGACTGTCCGATCAACGACTGGTCAAAAGCATCGTGACGTAGCGCCGCCGTTTTGATTTCCGGGGAGCGGCTGACTCTTCCCAATCTGCATTGCAAAACACCCCTGCGATCGCCCTGGCAAGGTCAGCCCACGTTCACGGTTTCGTGTTCCTGAACAGCACATTGTCCGTCCACACCTCCGCACGTTCCCACCGGCCCGGCAGGCGGCGGTGGATTTCTTCGAGGGGAATCTGGCCCTCGTATTCCTGCGTGTTGTAATACTCCGTATAGAGCCAACTGGTCCTTGCCAGCGTCTCCATGCCACCGGCGATCATCAGGTCTTCCGCGCCTTGGACATCGCACCAGATGAAGTCCACATGATCGATGCCGTGCTGTGTGCAGAAGTCGTCGAGGCGCATCATTGGAACCTGAACCGGCTCTTGAAATGGAATCCAAGGGTTCGTTTTGAGATGCTCCTTTGGCTCTTTGACCGAGCCGGAAAACGGCCATGCGCCGGAGCCCGTGAACGACGTGCTGCCATTGCGATCCCCAATCGCGCACGACACGACGTGAACTCTCGATCCGACCTTTTCCACGATCGGCGCGATGTTGTTCCGTTCACACTCGAACGTGAAGAATCGATATGGCTTTCCCGTGCCAAGCACGGCTTCGACCAGACGCGCCGTGTCATCGCCGTGCCCGGCGCCGATTTCCAGCACGGTGATGGAGGATTTCGCGGACGCGAGGATTCTCGGGATGTGATCGTAGATGTCACCCATGGTGCGCCGCCGACCTCCTGCCGCACGAGCGTTCACGATACGGGAATACCAGGCGGGCGGTCATGTGTGTCTCCTAAGTATCGAAATCATTTTGGTGAACGTTGAGCATTCGGTTCCGGCGAACTTCGCCGCTCCGACACAGACGTATAAATCCACGACGGCATCCAACAATGTCGTTTGTCGATAGCTGTCTGAGGGAATGATCGGCTTGAAAAAAACGCGCGCTCCGTATCGGTCTTTGAAGAACTGCTGAGACTCCGCGTTGTCGGCGGCGAGAAATATGCGCGTGGCTGGCGGGAACTGCTCCACAAAGCAGTAAGCGCGCTCATACCCCGAGATGTCCTGGCCAAATTGTTGCATGTGAAGCGCAAGGTCCGTTCTCCGAACATGGAGAGCGATGTAGTCGTGCCCCAACGACGAACGCCAGCGCGCCACGGCATCCACAATCGCGGGCCGCGGTTTTAGACAATCGCGAAGCAGTTGCTCATTCTCCGGTGCCAGCGGCATCCATCCGGAAAAATGGCAATCGCCCTCGCCGGACGACACGATTTTTACGCCGTCGATCGGTTCGAAGCAGTCCAGAAAATCGCCAGGGCACGGGACGTTGTTGTTCCAAATCCACACGACCTCCTCGCCCTTCTGACGGGCTTCGCCGAGAAAGGAAAACAGGACTTCAAGCCGGTTGCACAGACCCCAATCGCAACGGATCTGCATCATGGGCACCCGTGATCGAATTTGCGCGGTCGAGGACTCATCTTTCTGCAAGCACCATGACGGAAATGATGCGCCAGCCCGCGCCCCAAAATCCACAGCAAACATTCGCCGCAACCGCCGCGCTCCTTTTTCACTGGCCACACGTTCGCCGCAGTCGGTCTCTGTCGGGCGACGCTGCCAGAGTGGCTCCTGAGGTAGGGATCGGCGCTCTAAACCACTGGTTGTTAGTTATTTATAGAGTAAAATGCCCGCTATTCAAGTGGTATCTGGCACTACTCGCGGTTACTTTTCAATGCCGTTTGCACACAGTTTTGCACACACTTTGGACCTTTGCAGATTCTGACGACATGCAAAGAAAACCGCTGATTTCTTTACATGTTTCCGGGATGCGTCAAAATTGCCGCGTTTCCTTTCCACATGCCTTTCCATCTCCCTCCCCTCCCTGTGCCGGCCTCCATTGAATTGGAGACACCCGCCGTTTTGCGGCAGGCCGTGCGGGCGCACCGGGCCTTGGCGGAGTTGAAAGGAGCGGCGGCAACGATTCCCAACGAGACGATCCTGATTGATACCCTCGCCCTCCAGGAAGCGAAAGATTCGTCGGCCATCGAAAACATCATCACGACGGAGGACGATCTATTTCAAGGCGATGCCGTTTCGGGTCAATTCCCGACTGCGGCGACGAAAGAAGTCCACAACTACGCCACGGCGCTGAAAGTCGGATTTGAGCGGGTGCGGCAGCAGGGCTTTCTGCGACTCGATGATGTGCTGGCGATCCAAGCGGCGCTGGAAGAAAACCGGGCCGGTCTGCGCAAGTTGCCGGGCACGGTCCTCAAAAATCAGCAAACCGGCGAAGTGGTCTATGAACCGCCGCAAGACCCGGCGGACGTGGAGCGGCTGATGAGCAATTTTCTCAATCATTTTCACCGCGATGAAGCCGGCGACCCGGACCCGCTGGTGCGCATGGCGGTGTTGCACTACCAATTTGAAAGCATCCACCCGTTCTACGATGGCAACGGCCGCACGGGCCGCATCCTGAACCTGCTGCACCTCGTGCTGCACGGCCTGCTGAATCTGCCCGTGCTCTACCTGAGCCGCTACATCGTCCATCACAAAGCAGACTATTACCGGGGATTGCAGGCGGTGCGCGAAACCGCTGCCTGGGAAAGTTGGGTGCTGTATATCCTGCAAGCCGTCGAGGAGACCTCGCGCGAAACGCTGACAAAAGTGCGCGGCATCCGCGATCTCATGCAGGAGACGAAAAAGCGGCTTCGCCATGATCTGCCGAAAATCTACAGCCAGGAATTGCTCAACAACCTCTTCCGCCATCCTTACACCAAAATCGAATTCATCGAGCGCGACCTCGGAGTTTCCCGCCCGACGGCGACAAAGTATCTCGGCGCATTGGAGAAAACCGGCATCGTCCGCAAAACCAAAATGGGGCGCACGAACTTCTACATCAATGAACCGCTCTTCACCCTCCTCAGCTGCTGAGACTGCTCGCAACAACCCTTCTGGAGACACTCGGGGTTTGCGAGCAGTCGAACACGCATCCGGTTGGCGGTGGGGCAGAAAGCATGACGCCAGGCCGCCGAGTGGCGGGATTTTTGCGGGTCCGCGCGGTGGCTTTTGGGAAGGTTGAATCGTCGGAACTTCGTGGAGCGATTCAATCTTCGCGGCGAGTCCCCGGCGGGCGGGCGCAAAGTCTTCGCCCTTTGCAGTGAAGCGGAGTCGTGGGCCAGCGGTGACGCAGCGGAGCGGAAAAGGACGAAGTCTTTGCAGCGGACAGGGCAGCGTTTCTTCTTCAATTCTGGAATTCCCGCCCATAACCTCACGGATTGTACTCTGTGTTGACATGGGATTTTGGTCTCAATCATCCGAGGCAATCCAAAACCCCACGCATGGCCCCGATCGAAAAACTCCTCGACGAAAGTCGGCGTGAACTGCTCGACCTCTCCACGCGTAACCGCCTGCTGTCGATCCCCGTCGAATCCAAATCGGCCAAGCTGATTCATGTGCGCGATGAGAAAAGCGACGCGGTTTTTCGTCTGCTTGTGGGCGAACACAAAGCGATGGGTTTTCTCCCCGGTATTGAAAAGAAATCCCCGCCGACAACGGGCGAAGCTGCTGCCACGGAGGGCGGTGAATTCGATGATGAAACTGGACTGCCGCAACCAGACGAAGAATTAAATGCAGAGACTGGCGAGGCTCGCCGTCATCTGGACACAAAACTCCAAACCGCGTTGACTTCCGATGGTCTCCAAAAGCGGCTACTCGCACTCTACCGCGACGCACAGCTCATCATGGAGGAGCAGGGTGTAAACATCCTCTATTTAGCCCTCGGGTTCTTAAAATGGTTTGAGGCCGAGAAAGCAGACACACCGCGGTACGCGCCTCTCATCCTCATCCCCGTAAAGTTGGAGCGGCGCAGTGTGCGCGAACGCTTCCTGCTAAGTTGGCGAGAAGAAGAAGCGCAGGAAAATCTTTCGCTTGCAGCAAAACTCCAGGCTGAGTTCGGCATCGAACTCCCTAAATTTCCCGGCGACGAAGAACTCGTGCCCTCACGCTACGCGGCAGCCGTTGCCAAGGCCGTGACCGGCCAACAGCGGTGGGAAGTCGATTTGGATGCGATGACACTCGGCTTTTTTTCATTCGCAAAATTTTTGATGTATCGCGACCTAGACCCGCGAAATTGGCCTGATCCGACGCGGCTTGTCGAACATGCAGCAATTGGAAGTCTCCTGCGCGACGGATTTCCCGTTCCAGATCGCCCGTTTCCCGCAGACACGCATCTCGACGAGCTGATTCCCGCTGCGCGGCTAGACCACGTTGTAGATGCGGATGGCTCGCAGACTATTGCCATTGAAATGGTTCGTCAGGGTCGCAGTCTCGTGATTCAAGGGCCGCCGGGCACCGGAAAAAGCCAATCCATTACTAACCTCATTGCCACCGCTGCACTTGATGGAAAGAAAGTGCTCTTCGTTGCGGAAAAGCTCGCGGCGCTTGAGGTGGTGAAGCGTCGCTTAGAAGCTGCTGGCCTCGGAGCACTTTGCCTCGAACTTCATAGCCACAAGGCGCACAAACGCGCGGTATTGGAAGAAATCGGACGCACCTGGCAGCTTGGACAGCCGCGAGGGCAGGAACTTGAGGCCGTTGTGGCTCGGTTGGAAGAGATGCGTAACCGACTCAACGCCCACGTCGCTGTGCTCCATACGCGATTAGAGCCTTCGGGGGTCACACCTTTCCGCATCCTCGGCGCGTTGGCTGCGCTTGGCGAGCGGGGGCGCGAATTGGGTGAAATTGATCTTGCTGACGGTACGACATGGGATGCGAATGGGTTACGTGATCGTCGCATGCTTGTGGACGAATTGGCTCAGCGTGTGGAGGTGATGGGTGCGCCATCGGCTCATCCGTGGCGCGGTGCCGAGCGTGATACCGTACTCAATATCGATCTCCCACGCATCCGTGACAGAATTGATCGGTTGGCTGTTGCCCGACCACTGCTCCACAAGGATGCACAGCGGCTTGCTGGCTTACTTCGTCAGCCGGAACCCATAGACTTTGCTCACACTGAGAAATTTCACAGAATTGTTGGTCACGTAGCAGCCGCGCCGCCGATGGATCGGAAAGCGATTGGCCACGAGGTGTGGAATACACAATTGGACAAACTGCGGAGCCTCGTCGGACATGGACGTGAATTTGCAGATTTGCGGGATAAGCTCCTGCATGTCTTGACCAACCCCGCTATCGCGGCCGCGGTGCCTATCGAGCTACATGAATTAAGTGTTAAGCTTAATCGCCTCAACACGGCTCTACCTCCACTTTACAAGACCACGCAAAAGCTGGCGGATTTGATCAAACA
>JANXWQ010000364.1 GCA_025351065.1 Chthoniobacter sp.
GAACGGAATGCCGGAGACGATGTAGTCGCAATGGGCGTGGCCGCGGCGCGCGAGTTCGGCGGCGAGGGTGGCGCAGTCGGCGTGGAGCACGGTCACGCGGCGGTCGTCGCGAAACTGCTCGGTGAGATGCTGCGCAAGTTCGGCGTCGAGCTCGAAAAGGATGAGGTGCGAATCCGGGTGCATGCGCCGCACGATCTCGCGGGTGTGGCAGCCCTCGCCGGGGCCGTACTCGGCGATGACGCGCGGCTGGCTGAAGTCCATTTTGTCAGCGACCCGCCGGATCAGCGCCCGCGAACTCGGGATGATGGAGGCGACCTGAAAGGGCCGTTGGAGGAATCGCTTGAGAAAAATTGCGCTCATGAAAAATGGGGTGCCGCAGGGAAAATGCGGCGGCACTATTAGCGGCAGGCCGGGGATTGTCCAGCCCCGCGGACGGGCCGTTTTTACACGCAGAGACGCCGAGGGCGCAGAGCTGAGCGGACAGACGCGTTTCTCTGACCAAAGCGTGCGCTTGCAGCATCCGTCGCTGCGTGCTTTCGTCAAAAATCCAGCCGTCCCCGCTCTGGCGTTGACACCCTTCCAAGGAACCGACACTTTTGCCCACAAGCCGCGAAAAACGTGGTAATTACGAAAATTCCTACAAACCCCATGGAGCAATCATCGCACAACCTAATGACCGTGAAAGAGACCGCGGAGTATCTGCGCATCCCTCTGCCCACGGTGTATTACCTCGTTCAGCGCGGCCAGCTTCCCGCCATCCAGATCGGCGGGCGCTGGCGCGTGAAGCGCGACCTGCTCGACCGCGACGTGCTCCACGCCGAGGAGCCCGGCGGCCAGCCCACGGTGCTGGTGGTGGACGACGACGAGGCGCTCCAGACCATGTTCAAGCTGTTCCTGAAAAAGGCAGGCTTCAGCCGGCTCGTCGTCGGCACCGGCAAGGACGCGCTGGCCGCGCTGGCCAAACAGAAATTCGACTTCTGCTTTCTCGACCTGCAACTGCCCGACACCACCGGCGACGAAATCTACAAGCACGCCAAGAAGCTCCATCCCGAGATGCCCATCGTCATCATCACCGGCTACCCCGACAGCCAGATGCTCGACAACATCCTCAAGCACGGCCCCGTCACCGTTTTGAAAAAGCCGCTGCAAGTGGCGCAACTCAACCAGACCCTCCGCATCCTCGGCCACGCCAAAGCGGCGAAGGCGGGCAAGGCCGCGTAGGTATAGATCGGGAAGGGCATGTGAGTTCCTTTTCTGAAAAATTCTCACAGCTACGCTACGCATCTCTTCGCATTCCGTCTTCGCTTGGACGGTTGTTAATGGAGATTTCTTGGGGCAAAGCCGCGACGTTTCGCGAAGGAGGGCAGCGCATGGAGAACGTGCTTACGACGGAGGTTTTTCAAGCACTCGACTTTCTGCCGCGAGCATCCTTCCTTGCTTCGGTCTTGCGAGCCGCGCACGTCGATGAACCTGTTGTGGTCGAAAAAATCGGCAACTGTGAAGATGCCACAATCTATGTGTTGCCTGGCGATTTACCGGTAGATGCGTCATTCGCCAAACCACGGAAGATTCAGCCGGATGTAATCATCGAAACATCGACTGCCTTTATTGTCGTCGAATCGAAACGCATTGGTTCGAGCAGCTTTCAGCGTCACCAACTCGCGCGAGAACTTTTGTTTGCCTGTGCGCGCGCCGATGGACGGCAGCCATTCGTTTTAATCATTGCGTCTGAGCCGCCGCCGTACCGGGTATTGCCGCGAGGGAAACTCACAATAGCGGAAGCAATCAAAAAGGCTCTTCCAGATGAGTTGAGCGACGGAACTCCATCTGAGGAGTTCTTGGGGAAAATTGCCGCGCATGTGGGCTGGCTTACGTGGCAAGAGCTTGCCTCAATCGTTGCTGCTCAATTTTCTGAGTATCGCAATGGTTCTCGATCAACGGAGCAATCAGTCGCACGGCTTGCGCAGTCTATTTTGACTGCGATCGAGTGGCACGCGTAACCCTCGGTCGTTTCATTCCATTGCTGGGCGCGCTTTGTGCCAGTCGGTCGCCTGCTCGTAGGCGTGGGCGATTTGCAGGAGCTGGGATTCCCGAAACGGTTTGCCGAGCAGTTGCAATCCCACGGGCAGCTTTTTCCCCTCAACGTCCGCGAAGCCGCATGGAATGGAGATTCCGGGGATGCCGGCGAGGTTTGTGGCGATGGTGAAAATGTCGGCCAGATACATTTTCAGCGGGTCGTCGCTGCGGTCGCCGGCCTTGAAGGCGACCTCGGGTGAGGTGGGGCAGATGAGCGCGTCCACTTTTTCAAAGGCGGCGGAAAAGTCGCGGCGGATGAGGGTGCGGACTTTCTGCGCGCGGAGGTAAAAGGCGTCGTAGTAGCCGCTGCTGAGCACGTAGGTGCCGAGGATGATGCGCCGCTTTACCTCGGGGCCGAAGCCCTCCGCGCGCGTGCGTCCGTAGTGGTCGAGCAGCCCGGTGGCGTCGGCGGCGCGGTGGCCGTAACGCACGCCGTCGAAGCGCGCCAGATTCGCCGACGCCTCCGCTGTGGCGATGATGTAATAGACGCCGACCGCGTGCTCCGTATTGGGCAGCGAGACCTCGACGATCTCCGCGCCGAGCGACTCGTAATGCCGCACTGCCGCGCGCACCGCGGCATCCACCTGCGGGTCGATGCCGTCGATGAAATACTCGCGCGGCATGCCGAGGCGCAGGCCTTTCAAATCGCGCCCGAGCAGCGCGGTGTGGTCGGGCACCGGCTCGTCGAGGCTGGTGGAATCCTGCGGGTCGCGGCCGGCGATGGCATTGAGCACGAGCGCGGAGTCGCGCACCGTTTTGGTGAAAGGGCCGATCTGATCCAGCGACGACGCGAACGCGATCAGCCCGAAGCGCGAGACGCGCCCGTACGTCGGCTTCAGCCCCACGATCCCGCACAGCGCCGCGGGTTGGCGGATCGAGCCGCCCGTGTCCGAGCCGAGCGCGGCGAAGGCTTCGTCCGCCGCGACCACCGCCGCCGAGCCGCCGCTGGACCCGCCGGGAATGCGCGACGTGTCCCACGGATTGCGCGTGTGGCCGAACGCGGAATTTTCCGTCGAGCTGCCCATCGCGAACTCATCGAGATTGCACCGCCCAAACGGAATCGCGCCCGCCGCCCGCAGCTTGCGGATGACCGTGGCGTCATAGTTCGCGCGGTAGCCTTGCAGGATTTTCGACGCCGCGGTGCAAGGCTCGCCGGTCACATTGATGACGTCCTTGATCGCGATCGGTATGCCGCCGAGCGGGAGCGAAACGTCAGCGCTCTCGGCGCACTTCATCGCCGCATCGAGGTCGCGCGAAAGGTAGCCGTGAATCTGCGGATCGACCTGCGCGATGCGCGCATCGAGGGCGCGCAAAACTTCGGCGGGCGAGACTTCTTTGGCGCGCAACTTTTGCTGCACATCGGCGATGGAAAGGTTGGGGAGCGTCATGGGCTATTCGATGACTTTCGGCACGATGAAGAGGTGGTTCGCCGTGCGCGGCGCATTGGCGAGCGCCTGTTCGGGCGTAAACCAGTCGCGCGCCTTGTCCTCGCGGAAGACGTTGAAAATGGCGTTGGCGTGCGCCGTCGGCTCGACGCCGCTGACATCCACCTGCTCCAGCTTTTCCACGTAGGCGAGGATCTGAGAGATCTGCGTTTGAAACTTCGCGACCTCCTCCTCGTTCAGGTTCAAGCGCGCGAGCTGCGCGGTGTAGCGGACGTCGAATTGGGCACTCATAGGGGCGGGGAGTAGAAAGGAAATCGCGCGGGCTGAAAAGCGGGGAAACGAAAAAGCACGCCCCGCTCGGAGGCCGGCGAAAATCACGCGCCTGCATGGGAAGCTGACCGCTTCCCGTGCAGCCATATGCGCTCACTCCACGTCCACCATTGCCTTCCCGCGGATTTGCAGGAACGGACGGCTGCGCACAATCGTCTCCAGTGCGGCGGTGATGTGACCGTCGTGCGTTTCGAGCTGCGTGCGCATTTCTGCGAGCAGCGGGCGGTCGGAAAGCTGCACGGCGCGGCCGAGCGCGTAGCCGAGGAGTTTGCGGCAAAATTGGTCGAGAAATTCGCGGCGGCGCGTGGTGAGCAGGTAGGTGCGCAGGCCGTCGAGACCGTCGAGCGGCGTGCCGTTGGCGAGCGTGGCTTTTACGTCGATGGGCCGGTCAGCGAGGTCCTTGTCGCGCTGGCGGCCGATGGCGTCGAAGCCTTCGAGCGCGAAGCCGAACGGATCGATGCGCACATGACAGCCGGCGCAGCGCGGGTCGGTGGTGTGCTTCTCGGTGAGCTGGCGGACGGTGAGCGTGTCGGCGTTTTCCTCCTCGGGGAGACGCGGCACGTCTTTCGGCGGCTTCGGCAGGCGGTCGCCCAGCAGTGCTTCGGCGACCCAGTTGCCGCGCAGGATAGGGCTTGTGCGCGATGCGCCGGAGTTCTTCGCCAACGTCGTCGCCATGCCGAGGATACCACCGCGCCCGAGCTTTTTCATCCCATCCACGCGCCGCCATTCGTCGCCGCTCACGCCGGGGATGCCGTAGTGTTTTGCGAGCGGTTCGTTGAGGAAAGTGTAGTCGGCGGCGAGGATGTCGGGCACCGCGCCATCGCGCTGGAAGAGGTCGGTGAAAAAGCGCAGCGACTCCTCATACATCGCGCCGCGCAGTGCGGTGAACGTCGGGAAAAAGCGGTCGCTCTTTTCATCGAGGTGATCGAAATCGCGGACGTGAATCCACTGGCACGCAAACTCCGTCGCCAGCCGCCGCACGCGCGGATCGTGCAGCATCCGGCGCATCTGCGCGGCGAGCACAGCGGGCTCATGCAGCTTGCCCGCATCGGCGAGGGCGCGCAGTTCCGCATCGGGCGCGGATGACCACAGGAAGTAGCTCAGGCGGCTCGCGAGTTCGCTGTCGGAGACCGGCCCCGGCTCGGTGGCGGGCGCGGCTTTTTCCAGCCGGTAAAGAAACGCCGGAGCGACGAGCACGCGCGCGAGGGTGAGGCGGATCGCGTCCTCGTGCGGCAGTTCCTCCGCGCGCAATTTCCCATACAGCCCGCGCAGTTCCGTCGTCTCCGCCGCGGTGAGCGGGCGGCGATACGCGCGGGTCGCGAATTCCAGCACCCCGTCGAGATGCCGCGGCTGCGTGTCCGCGAGGCGCTGCTTGAGTTCCGCGGCGTGCCGCGCAATCGGCTCGCGCAACGGCTCCAGCCGCTTGTCGCCGAGCGGCGCGTTGGGGCCGTCCTGCGTGGAGTATTGCCAGATCTGCTCGAATGCATCCACGAGCGTCAGCGCGTCCTGCGCGACGTAGTGCAGCTCGTCCCACAGCCGGTCCAGCCGCGCGCGCTGCGCGTCATCGAGCATGAGCCGCGCGAGCTGGCCGTCCTCGCGATGGAAAAGCGTGAGCGTGACCGCTTCATCCACTGGCACGATTTTCGTGTAGCAAAGCGCGGCGGGAAAAATCTGGCGAAACGCATCGAACGCGGCCTCGATCCGCCGCCGCGCGGCGCTGCCGTCCGCGGTGATGACCGGCGTGGCGATGGAAACCTGCCGCTCGCCCCACGCGCCGACCGCCGCGCTTTCCTGCACCGTGCTGGCCTGCAAACCCGCGCCCGTGGGTTTGTCGTGAGCACT
The DNA here is from genome assembly GCA_025351065.1 of Chthoniobacter sp. Taxonomy (GTDB): domain Bacteria; phylum Verrucomicrobiota; class Verrucomicrobiia; order Chthoniobacterales; family Chthoniobacteraceae; genus Chthoniobacter. Next base: position 5,634 of record JANXWQ010000364.1, read on the forward strand.
TGAAGCTGCACGCTGCCCTCTGCGCCGCTCGCGGGATCAAGCGCGCCGGTCGTGACAAACTCACAGCCCGCGGCGAGATCGGCGGGCAGATAAATCTCGATCACCGCGGGCGCGCGCACAACCAGGCTCGCGGCGTCAATGGGCTGGCCGTTCGGATGCCGGCCAAACATCGCGGCATCCAGACCCCACGGGGAATTTTCGATGGCCGATTGTCGATTTTCGATTGCTGGCCGTGCGGCGGAAAACAGCGGGCCGCCGAGCGAGGTGAGCTGGCGATACAGCTTCGCATCGGCGCTGTCATTTTCCGCAGGCGGCGCGGAGGTGAGCAGCGTTTGCACGGCGGCGGCGAGCTGCTGCTTTTCACCGGCGCTCGCGGCGGACTGCCATTTCGCGAGCAGCGAACCGGCCTCGAGGACCGGCCCCCCGCCGCTGCCGCCGTCCGGCTCGGTGTAGAAATGCCACACGCCCGCGTTGCCAAAACGATCCGCGTGCGGATTGCCCGCGAGCACGTCGGGCGAAACGTCGTCCGCGAGATTCCATGTCCGCGCGTTTTCGCCGCGGCTCGTGAGCACGAGATCGACCGCGGTGAGATCGCACGAATGATTCCCGTCGCGCGGCCCGATGAGCACGGACACCAGATCGCCAGGTTGCACCGCGAGATTTTCCACCGGCGGGACTTTCACCGGCGTGCCGCCTTGCGAGACGCCCGCAGCGAGCCGTTGGCGCGTCGCGCCGCGGCGGAGTTCCAGCGACCATGTCACGCCATTCCCGCACTCGGGATGCGCGTGCGTCACGGTCGCATCCACGCGCAGCGTCAGCGCCGCCGGACTGCGCCAGCCGACCGCCGCCTGCAGCTTCGGCGACGGATGCACGGCGACGCTGTGCGGCTTCATGTTGCCCGGCACGCGGACGAGCTGGTCGGTCGAATTTGCGATGAGCAAGGGCGTCTCGCCGCTGCCCCAGCCCTTGATGAAATCGTATTTCGGGTCGGACAAAATCTTGCTCGTGAAATACGCATCGATCTTCGCCGGCCCGTTCGCGCCGATGCCGAGATAGCCGAACCACGCGCCGAGCGTGTCCGCGTCCACGCCGTGTTTGCGCGCGAGTTCCGCGACCTCCACCGGCCCCGTCCCCACGCCCGCCTCAGCCGCCGCCGCGAGCGATTTCGCCGTCGCCGCAAAAATCCGCGCGCGCTTTTCCGCGAGCTCGGCGCTGACCGAGCGCACATCGCGCAGCAGCAAATCGGGCCGCCCCGGCGCGATGAGCCGCGGCTGCTGCCAGACCACGAAATCATTCTCGTTCCCATCGCCCGCATCCGACGCCGCGAGGTAAAGCGTCACGTCCTTGCCATCCGGCGACGCGGGGATTTTCAGCCGCACCTCCTGCTTCGCCGCGAGCGGATTCACCGGCTCCATCCACGCCTTCGGCCCGCCGATTTTTCCGATGTGCCCGACGCTGCCGAATTTCCACAGCGCCTTCTGCCACAGCGCGACATCCGTCGCGAGCGCCGCCGCGTCCGGCTTCGCGCCGCGCCAGCGCGCGCGGATGCCATCGAGCAGGAGCGACGGCTCCTTAGCATTGAGCGTCGCGAAAAGCGTCGAAAGATACTTGTCGTTCAGCCCGCGCTCCTTCGCCGCGGCCTCCACAGTTTTGCCCTCGTCGCGCATCGCGAGCGTTGCCGCGAAATACTTTTCCAGCGCGATCCGTCCGCCGTCGTTGTTGACCAGGCCGACCCCATCCACCTTCACCTTTTCCCCGCCGCCCGCGTCGGTGAACTCGCGATAGAACCCGCGAATCTGCGCGAGGATTTCCTCCGTCCAATCGCGTCGCGTGGTCGTCGGCGAAAAGCGAACCCCATCCGGCTGCAGCACCATGTGGCCGGCGATTTCCTTGCCCGCGTCGAGATACTTTGTGAGCAGCGACGGCGACATCACCAGCGCGTTGCCCGTGTTCGTGAAGCCCTCGCCCGCCGCGCCATCCACGGGAAATTCGCGCGCCGGATCGAGCGCCTCCACGCCGGTCAGGTCGCGCAGCGTATAGGTGTATTCCGCGTTCGACAGCCGTCGCAGGACCACCGGTCCCGGATCGCCCGCGCGCGCCATCGCCATCGCATCGAGCGTCGCGCCCACCCAGCCGGCGAGCCGCGCCTTTTCCTCCGGCTGCGGCTGCGGCTTTTTCTTCGGCGGCATCTCGTTGTTCGCAAGCTGCTCGGCCACGCTCAGCCACACTTTCGGCTGCCGTTTTACCTCCGCGAGTGAGGTGAAAATTTCCAAATCCAAATCGCCCTTCTGCTCCTCCGTCGAGTGGCACTTGAGGCAGTATTCCTTCAGCAGCGGCCGAATGCTTTGGTCAAAAAACTCCGTGTCACCCGGCTCCGCACGCAGCGGCCCGCCGAGGCTGGTCAGTAAAAGGAAAGCGGCGAGGGGAGCGCGGCGATTTGGCATGCCCGGACGATGATGGCCCCCGCCCGCCCGTCAACGTCGATCTGCCGCGGTGTGGGCCTGCGTTCTGCGCAGCAGTTTCGCCGCGAAAACAAAGTCGGGCCTTTCTGCGCGTCGGTGCCGGGCTATGATTTGTGAAAATGAAACGTCGCTGGAAAATGGCTTTCGGTCTTGGTGCGCTGCTGGCGTTGGCGGCCGGGGGGTATCTTTGGAGTACGGATGCGGGGGAGGAGGGCATGGCGAAAATGACGGCGACGGTGCGGCGGAAATTTCCGCGCGTGCCGCAGTTGCCCACGGCGGAGCTGGCCGCTTGGCTGGGGGAGCAAGGCCGGCCGCCGCCGCAGCTCCTCGATGTGCGCGAGCCGGAGGAGTTTGCGGTCAGCCATTTGCACGGCGCGCTGCGGGTGAGCCCGGATGCTCCGGCGGCCGAGGTGCTGGCGCGGATCGATCCCGCGCGCCCGGTGGTCGTGTACTGCTCGGTGGGCTATCGGTCGTCGGCGTTGGCGCAGCGGCTGATCGCCGCGGGAGGCAAAGATGTGCGCAATCTGGAAGGCTCCATTTTTGCGTGGGCGAATGAAGGCCGGCCCTTGGAAAAGGACGGGCGTCCGGCGAAAGCGGTGCATCCGTATAACAGCGTCTTCGGGCGCCTGCTCAAACCCGAATATCGCGCCAAGTGACCGCCGCTTTTTCCTGAACCTCCGATGCTCTACGCGCTCTGGGACACCCGCGGCTACCTTTTCTGGCTGCTCGTCATTTCGCTCGGCTGCCTGCTCGCGGAGCGGCTGCGCCCGTGGCGGCGCGGGCAGCGGGTGCTGCGCCCGCAGTTTTTCCAGGACGTGTTCTGGCTCTTTTTCAACGGGCATTATTTCGCGATCGTTTTCGGCACGGTGACCGCGCTCGTGGCGCAGTGGGCCGCGCCCGTTTTGCTGCACGCAAAAGCGTGGAATCTGCTCGCCGCGCAGCCGCTCGCGATGCAGTTCGGCGCGTATTTTTTGCTGAAGGATTTTCTCGACTGGTGCATCCACAATCTCCTGCACCGCACGCCGGCGCTGTGGGAGTTTCACAAGCTGCACCACTCGATTGTGGAGATGGATTGGATCGGAAATTTCCGGTTCCACTGGATGGAAATAGTGGTCTATCAGGGGCTCACTTATTTCCCGCTGATCATCCTCGGCGTGGACCCCACGGTGCTGCTGCTGGTGGCCATCGCCAGCACGCTCATCGGGCATCTCAACCACAGCAATCTCGACCTGACGTGGGGGCCGCTGCGCTACGTTTTCAATTCGCCGCGGATGCACATCTGGCATCACGCGCAGGAGATGCCGGCGGGCCGCGCGACGGGGGTGAATTTCGGCATTTCGCTGAGCCTGTGGGACTGGCTGGCCGGCACCGTCCACTGGCCGGACCGCGCCGCCGCGCCGGCGCAGCAGCCGCCCGCGCTGGGCTTCGCCGGCCTCGAGCGTTTTCCGCGGAGCCTTGCGCAGCGTTTCTTTCATCCCGTAGCCGCGTGGCTGAAGCGCTGGCGGTGAACCGGCGCGGCCTTTCACCCGCCGGGAGCCTGCGCCACGAAACTGTGGTCGTGCAGGTGGAGTTCGAGTTGGTCGTCGGCGGTGAGCGCCCACGCCTCCACGCCGCGGGCGCGGAGGTCGGCGGCGAAGGGCGCGGCGAAACCGTGGAGCGTGAGCACGCGGCGCGGCTGGATGAGGGCGACGTAGCGGAGGAGGTCGGGGTAGTCGGCGTGGTCGGTGAGGGGAAAGGCGGCGTCGCACTGGTAGCGGTATTTGGCACTGGGATCGAGCGCCCAGCCGGTGAGGACGGCGGTGCGCCGCGGCGCGGGTAGTGCGGTGTTTTTGGCGTTGGGCGGAAAGATCAGGACGTGGCCGGCGGTGTGCGCGGCGTCGAAGCGGACGTAGCCCGTCGGAAAATCCGCGCGCAGTTCGCGGTGGATTTCGGTCATGGCGAAAACGGCGTCGTGGAGCATCGGCGTGAGCCCGGCGGCGAGCAGCGCGCAGACGGCTTCCTGCGCTTTGCCGAGCGAGTAGGCGAGCAGCACGGGCACCGCGCGCTCGTCGAGCGTGGCGTGGCAGAAAGCAATGATTTGCGCGAGTACTTCAGCGGTCGGCGGCATGACGTATTTCGGCAGGCCGAAGGTCGTTTCCATGATGAGTGTGTCGGCGTGCCGCCATTGCGCGGGCTCGGCGGCGAGGCCGGGGCGCAGTTTGAAATCGCCGGTGTAGAGCAGCGTGCCGGCGGCGCTTTCCACAAAGGACTGCGCCGAGCCGAGGATGTGCCCGGCGGGCAGCAGCGTGAGCGCGCAGTCGCGAAACGCGCTCGTTTCGCCGAATGCCAAAACGTGCTCGCGCCGCGCGCCGCCGAGCCGCGCGCGCATGAGCCGGGCGGTGGCGGCGGTGGTCACGACCTCGGCGTGGCGGGCGATGTGGTCGCTGTGCGCGTGGGAGACAAAGGCGAATGGTTTCGCGACATGCGGGTCGAGCCAGAGGGCGTGCGCGGGGAGTGCGAGGCCGCGGTGGTAACGGACGTGGATCATGGATCGAACAGGAGGGGAGCGGAGCGCGTCCAACCCCGCAAATGACAAATCTGCGCGGCTGGCATGCCCGGTGCAATGTTTGACACCGCCCCGCGCCGCCGCTTACTTTCCGCCCCAAAATGAAACGATTTCTTTTCACGCTGGCCCTGCTCGCGAGCGCGGCGGGCAGCCCTGCGGCCGAGCGGCCGCAGCAGCTCGACAAGGCGAAAGTACTGCCGCTGGCGCTCGACGACGCCTTCCAGTTTCGCAAGACCAAGACGCTGCTCAACGACCGCCAGCTCGAAAAGCCGACGCTCGATCCGATGATCGCCTTTGAGCGCCAGCGCCTGAATTTCGGCGCGGTCTCGGACTACGACCGCGAGCAGCGCTTCGGGCATTACTTCACTTTTTTCTGGCGCACGAAACGTCCGGCGGACGTGACCATCCGGCTCGAATACCGGCAGCAAAACCTAGGTGCCTACGTGCAGGCCAAGGAGCTGTTTTACAAAAACGTGAAGGGCTCGGTGACGACGGATTTCCAAGTCATCGGCGACGACTACAAGCAGGAGGGGAAAATCACCGGCTGGCGGGCCTTGCTGATCGAAAACGGGAAGATCGTGGCGCTCAATCAATCGTTCCTCTGGAACTGACCGGGAGATGAAATTTATGCCGTCCGGCTGTATCGTCCCCGCGTCCAAAGATAGCGCCGTCTGCGTCGAAAGGCGCGGCGGCAAAAGCCTCTGAAAATCAAGCTGTGACTGCCAATCCTTCCATCCTCGTCGGCACGGCCAACCGTACGGTCTGGGTGCGGGTGGAGGGGAAAGGGACATTCCTGAACAGCACGGGGTTGAAGGAGTTTTCCAAGGAAATGATCAACCGCGGGCATCGCGATTTCGTGGTCGATTTGCGGAACTGTCCGCTGATGGATTCGACGTTCATGGGCACGCTGGCGTCCATCGGGCTGGCGCTGCGCGGGCTGGGGCAGGGCGAGCTGCGGGCGATCAATCTCAATGAGCGCAACCGCGATTTGCTGACGAATCTCGGGCTCGATCAGCTTTTCACCCTCGGGGGCAAAGAGGAGGCGGCGGTGCGCACTAAGCCGCTGGAAGAAGAGCCCGCGGACAAGCTCGCGCAGACCCAGACCATGCTCGAAGCGCACGAGGCGTGTGTGGCGGCGGACGGGGCGAACGCGGCGAAGTTCAAGGACGTGATCGACTACCTGAAACAGGATTTGCACCTCGCCCGGTAGGCGCTGAATGTGGGCCGCCCTTTTCTTTGCGCTTTTCGCCGTCACGGCGGGTTCGTTTGTCTCGGTGTTCCGGCGCCAGCGGGCCATGATCGTGGCGCTGCGGCGGGCGCGGGAAAAAATCCAGCTCGAAGAAACGCGGGTCTTTGACTTTCTCCACGGCCTCGGCGCGGCGCTCTCGGACACGAGCAAGCCGTCGGATTTGCATGTGCTCATCGTCGAAGGCGCGCTGCGCATCCTCGGCGCGCACGGCGGCGCGCTGTATCTCACCGGGGCGGCGGGCGAGGCGCTGCGCCCGGCCTTTGCCACGCGCAACTGCCCGCCGTTTTACGAGGTGCCGCCGGCGGTCCTGCTGGAGCCGGGCTTTGCCTGGCCGAGCCATGTGCGCCTCCACGCCGTGGGCTCCGGCGAAGGCACGCTCGGCGCGGTCTGGCGCGACGGCGAGCCGCTGCTCCTGCGCGGCGAAGACAGCCGCCTCGCGCCGCTGCGCGCGGCGGCGTTGCAGGTCACGAGCGCCATGCTTTGCCCGCTCCATTACGGCGAGCAGAACCTCGGCGTCCTCGCCATCGCGCGTGGCCCGGAGAGCGAGCCGTTTCAGTCCGCGGAGTTCCAGATTTTCAAAGCCATCGCCGAGCAGTCGGCGTTCGCGCTCTACAACGCGATCATCTTTTCCGAGGCCGCGGAAAAGCGCCGCCTCGACCAGGATCTCGCCGTGGCCCACGAGATCCAGCGCATCCTTTTGCCCGCCAATGCGCCGGACATCGACGGCTTCCAAATCGCCGGTATCAACATCCCGGCCAAGCAGGTCAGCGGCGACTACTACGACTACATCCCCGTGGACGAAAACCACTGCGGCGTGGCCATCGCCGACGTGTCGGGCAAAGGCGTGCCCGCCTCGCTCATCATGGCCATGTGCCGCAGCGTACTGCGCTCCCGCGCCGAGGCGCAGCTCTCACCAGCCAGCGCGCTGCGCGTGGTCAACGCACAGCTTTTTCCCGACATTAAAGAGGACATGTTCATCAGCATGGCCTACGCGATCCTCGAGCGCGGCAGCCCGGTCGTGACACTCAGCCGCGCAGGCCACGACGCGCCGCTGCTCTACACCGCGCGCGACCGCAGCGTGTCGAAAATCTACCCGCCGGGCATGGCTCTGGGCATTGACAGCGGGGGCGTGTTCAATAGGATCACGTCCGATTTTTCCCTGACGCTGGAGCCCGATGACTGCCTGGTCCTTTACACCGACGGCGTGACCGAAGCGCTCGACGCGGCGGGGGACGAATTTGGGATGCCGAACGTGATCAAAGCGATCCAGGCGAGCGCCGCCGACGGTGCCGCCGGGATCATTACGCGACTGACGGACGACCTCCGCGCGTTCGTCGGCAGCCAGCCGCAGCACGACGACATCACCCTCATCGTCATCCGCAAAAAGTAACTTTTCCATGAGCCAAGACCCCACCGACACCACACCCGCCACCACCGAAGAAGAAGCGCCCGAGCCCAAACCCGAGGTCACCGAGGACTCGCTCGTCGCGCAGATGCAGGGCGATCTCCAGCGCTTCCGCGACCTCGCGCTGCGCAGCCAGGCGGACTTTGAAAATTTCCGCAAACGCGCCGCGCGCGAAAAGGAGGACGCCGTG
>JANXWQ010000435.1 GCA_025351065.1 Chthoniobacter sp.
CTGTGGCATTGGCAAAAGCCACATGCTCGCCTTTCAGAAAGTCCCCGACCAATTCCACCTCGCCGCGATCTGCGATCTCGATGTCGCCAAAACGCAGGCGCTCGCCGACGAGCTGAAAGTTCTCAAAACCTACAACTCGCTCGACGCGCTGTGCGCCGATCCGGGCATCGACGTCATCGACCTCGCCACGCCGCCGCACCTGCACCTCGCGCAGATCCAGCAGGTGCTCACCGCGGGCAAGCACGTCATTTGCGAAAAGCCGCTCGTGCCTTCGCTGCGCGACGTGGACTTGCTCATCGACGCGGAGAAAAAGAGCGGCAAACGCATTCTGCCGATCTTTCAGTACCGCTACGGCCACGGTTTTCAAAAACTGAAATTTCTCCAAGACCGCGGGCTCACCGGCAAGGCGCACACGGTCAACATCGAGACCTCGTGGCGGCGGCGCGACGACTACTACGCCATCGCCTGGCGCGGCAAATGGCAGACCGAACTGGGCGGCTGCTGCCTCACCCACGCCATCCACGCACATGACATGCTGACCTACATCAACGGCCCCGTGCGCCGCGTCTATGCCCGCTGCACCACGCGCGTGAATCCCGTGGAGGTCGAGGACTGCGCGGCCATCACCTTTGAAATGGCCGACGGCTCGCTCGCCGGCTCCACCGTCACGCTCGGCCGCGCCGATGAAATTTCGCGCCACAGCTTCGTCTTTGAAAAGCTCAGCGCCGACAGCAACCTGCGCCCCTACGACAGCAGCGGCGACCCGTGGGTTTTCAAAGGCGACACGCCCGCGCTGCAAGCCGGGATCGACGCCGCGCTGACCGAGTTCACGCCCGAGCCCGAGCACTACCAAGGGCAGTTCGCCCGCTTTCACCGCGCGCTTCACGAGGGCACCGAAATCCCCGCCACCCTCGCCGACGCGCGCCAGGCTCTGGAACTCATCACCGCCATTTACTACTCCGCGGAAAGCGGCGAGCCCGTCACTTTGCCCATCGGCCGCGACCACCCGAACTACGCCAACTGGTCGCCCGCGAAATACCGCGCCTGAGCGTAGAGATCACGGAAGTCGCGTGGCATCCGGAGCAGAAAAAACGACCGTGGTCTGCGGTGGCACGGTCACGGGCGCGGTGAGTTTTTTTCCCGGAGACGAGATCGGAGCCGCTCGCAAATCCCGCGGGGCGGAACTCGGCGGGCTGGTCGCGGAGCAGTTCATGCCCATGAGGAAATCGCCGTAGCGCGTGCCGTAGAAATCCGCGGGCGAACCGGCGCGGCCCGCGAGCACAGGGAGCTTTTGGCCGGCCCGAGCCCGTCGAGCGCAGCCGGATTTCCACGCTCGTCTTCCCCTCCGTCAGCCATTTCGGCAGCAGCGTGGTGCGGTACCAAAACGCCCCGCGGCGAGCGCGTGGCTTTGCCCGGAGGCCGCATGGCCAAAAACCAGCGTGTCCGGCGCCGCGCCGCGCACCGTGGCCGCGAGGGCGAACACAAGAGCGAAGGCGGGCAGGCGCGGCATTTTCATCGGCGGCCAATCTGCCGCGAAGACCGCGCGACGGCCAAGGCCGGATTGCCGCGCACGGGCTCATTCCGCTGCACGCCGGCTGGGTTTTGCAGGAGGCGCGCGCATTGCCAAAAGCGCGCGGGCGAGGGTCACGAGGACGAGCATCGCCGCCAGCGTGCAGACGATTGCCGCGCCGGAGGGGAGATCCAAGTGGAAGGAAAAAAACAATCCGGCGACGCCGCCGATCAACGCGATGAGCCAGCCGATGAGCAGCCGCCGGGCAAAGCTGCCGGCGAGGTGGATGCCGCACGCGGCGGGCACGATGAGGTAGCTGAAAACCAGCAGCACGCCGGCGATGCGCACGAAGCCGGTGACGACAAAACCGAACGAGGCGTAGAAAAGAAAATCCCACCAGCGCACCCGCAAACCCTGGGCGTAGGCGGCTTCGCGGTCGTACGAGACGAGCAGGAATTTTTTGCGCAGCGCGAAATGAAACGCGCCGACGGCGGCGAAAAGGCCGAAGCATTTCCCCACGTCGGCAGGGGTCACGAGCAGGATGTTGCCGACGAGCATGTTCTCGATTTCCTCGTCGCCCTCGGCGGCGCGACTGAGCAGCAGGACGGCTGCTGCGGCGGCGACGACGTAGGCGATGCCGATGACGGCCTCCTGCGGCACTTTGCTCTCGCGCTTTCCCGTGAAGGAAAAAATCGCCGCGCCGACAAGGGTGAAGCCGAGCGCGATGCCGAAGGCCGCCGGGCCTTCCAAATCCAGCCGCAGCAGCCCGGCGACGCAGATGCCGAGCGAAGCCATCTGCGCCATCGCGATGTCGATGAAAATGATGCCGCGCTGTACGACGTGCAGGCCGAGATAGACAAGCAGCCACGGCAACAGGACGCAGGCCACGATGGGCCAAAACATGACTTCCCACATAGGTCAGTTCGCGAGTACGGCGGCGAGGCGGGAGACGAGCGCGTCGATGAGCGCGATGTAACTTTCGGTGTTCGGCAGCGCGCCGGGATATTGCGCGAAATCGACGGCTTTCGCGCCCGTCGAGGCGGCGACTTTTTCGGCGATCTTGCGGTTGTGAAAGGGCTCGACGAGGATCGCTTTCGATTTGCTGGCCTTCATCTTCGCGATGACTTCGGCGAGGTGCGAGGGCGAGGGCGGGATGCCGGGTTTGGGTTCGAGGAAGGTGTCGATGATGAAGCCGAAACGGTGCGCGAAATAAACCCACGAGTCGTGATACGCGACGATGTTTGCACCCTTGAACGGCAGCAGCGCTTTGCCCCATTCCTGGAGCTTCGCGTCGATCGCCGACTCGAACTTTTGGTAGTTCGCCTGATACGCCGCCGCGTTCGGCGCATCGACCGCGGAGAAGGCCTGCGCGATGTGCTGCGCGACGGTTTTCGCGATGATCGGATCGACCATGAAGTGCGGATTGCCCGACGCGTGAACGTCGCCCGCGGCGCGCGTGACATTGGCCGGCACATCCATCAGGCGGATGCCCTGCGAGGCGACGACGCGGCCAGGAGCGCCGGTTTCGATCTTCGCGTTGCGCGCGTTTTGCAGGAGTGGCGGGAGCCAGCCGATTTCTAGTTCCGCGCCGTCTTCGATGAGCACGTCGGCGCTGCGCAGTTTCACCACGAAGCTCGGCCGCGCATCGACGAAATGCGGGTCTTCGGTCGGCTTGCCCATCGCGGTGATTTCGATTTTGTCGCCGCCGATGACGGTGGCGAGCGCGGCGTAGTCGGGCAGGGTGGCGACGACGTTGAGCTTGGCGTGTGCGGTTGCGATGAGGGCGAGCGTGGCGAGGAGTGGGGTCAGGAGTTTCATTAGCTGGATGGGTTAAAATTTGTGGGCGGCGTGCGCACCGAGCGCGAACTCGAACTGGAGGAAAACCGAGTCGGCGCTGCTGCCGCCGAGGAAGTCGTTCGCCTTGAGAATGTCGTGGTTGTATTGCAGCCGCAGCTTCGAGAATTCGGATGGGAAATACGTGAGGTCCGCCGAAATGCGCCACCGGCTCTGACGCTCGGGACCGTCGGTGAACGCGGAGTTTTCCATGTGCAGAAAATCGCCGCGCACGCCCGCGCTCCAGCCTTTGTGAAAGCCCCACACGACCTGCGAATACACGCCCTAGTCGTTGAAAACTTCACGCGTTGGAAACGCATCGTCCACGCCGCGCCCGGCCTCGAAGCGGCGGATCATCGCCTCGCTCTGCCACTTCACATACGGCCAGCCGCCCTCGGCGTTTGCGGGCTTCCATTTGTAAAAAACATCCGCGCCGTAAATCCGCGTCTTCGTGGTCGCGCCGGTGTCGTTCGGGCCGAATGCGCCCGAGACACCGGCCACCAGCGTCTGCGTCGGGCTGAGGTCGAACGAGGTTTCCAAGCGCGGCGCGAAGACGAGATCCTGCGGCCGGCGCAGCAGCCGGTCGAAGGTCGTGCGTCCGTAGAAAGTGCCGTCACTGCCGCGATTGCGGAACGAGAAGCCGGTGTTGCCGTTGCCATTTTGGATGCCGAGCGAAAACTGCGTGTACCACGGCAGCGGGGCGACCCAGGCGATTTGCGCGCCGACGCCGCGCAGGCCGTCCGAGCCCAGCAGGGGCCCTGCACGAGCGGCACATCGGCGAAATCCCAGACGTGCGGATGCTGTGGATTGATGCGTCCGAAGGCGGTGAAAAACTGGCCGCCCTTGATCTGCAAATTCCACGGCAGCGTGGTCGTTTGCAGGAACGCCTCCTCGACCTCGACGGACGTTTCATTCTGGTTGTCAAGTTTGAAGACGATGTTCGCGAAGCCTTCAAAATACGGGTCCACCGCGCCGTCGAGCGCGAGTTCGGTATTGCGCGCATTGAAGCCGCGCTGCTGCGGATCGTGGTCGCCGACTTCGAGCGCATCGAGGTGCTTCGCCGTCGAAGCGGCGGCGGCAAACATCCCGTCGAACGAGATGTTGAAATAGGTCTTCCCGCCGCCTGCGAGCGTGATTGGCCCGGTGAGCGGTGACGTTCCCGCGACCGCTGCGTCGGTGGTCGGAAAGGCCGGGGCCGCTCCACTCGCAGCGGGTGCGACCGGAGGCGCTCCCGCGACCATCGCTTCATCTGTCGTGGGAAAAAGCGGCGTGCCAGCAGGCGGCGGACCGGCTTTCGCAGGCCACGGCGGTGCGCCGGAATTTTGGATGGCGGCGACGGTCTTGGGCTGGTTCTCGATCTGTGCCTTGAGGGCGTCGATCTCCTGCTGATGCTGCGTCTGCATCCGCTCGAGCGCGGCCTGCATTTCGCGCAGATTTCCCCGCGCGCCAGCGGGGCGCGTTTTCGTTTGCGCACCACGCCGGGCGGCGCGCGCGCGTTACGATTTTTCGTCGAGAAATTCGGCCACGCGCCGTTCCGACCAAGGCTGGAGGCCGCGCCGGAGATCGAGAAAGCCGACGTGGCCGCCGGAGTCCGGCGTTTCGAGAAAAAGCTGCGGGTTCGCCTCGGCCTCGGGCCACGGGTAGGCCGCGGGCGCGAGGAAGGGATCGTTGCGCGGACTGAGCACGAGCGTGGGCACGGTGAGGCGGGGGAGGAACTGGCGCGCGCTCGAGCGCGCCCAGTAGTCCGCGGCATCGCGAAAGCCGTGCAGCGGGCCGGTGAAGCGGTCGTCGAATTCCTGAAAAGTTTTGATCCGCCGGACGCCGGTCGCGTCCACCTGCCGGGGAAAGAGCCGCGCCTTGGCTTCGATTTTTGCTTTCATCGAGACGAGGAAGCGCCGGAGGTAAAGACGGTTGCTCCACTCTCGGTCGAGCTTTTGCGCGCAGGGCGCGAGCGCCAGCGGCGGCGAGATCGCCACCGCCGCGGCGACGGCCGGATGCGCGGGCGTTTCACCGAGATATTTCAGCACCACATTGCCGCCGAGGCTGAAGCCGACGAGCGCGACGCGCGGATAACCGGCGGCCACCGCCTGCGCGATCACGGCGGCGAGGTCGCCGGTCTCGCCGCTGTGGTAGGCGCGCGGCAGCCGGTTGGGTGCGCCGCTGCAGCCGCGAAAATTCCACGCCAGCACATCCCACCCCGCCGCGCCGAGCGCCGCCGCCAGGCCGCGAATGTAGGTCTGGGTCGAGCACCCTTCCAGCCCGTGCGTGAGGATGGCCACGCGCTGCCGCCCCGTCTTGGCCCAGTCCAAATCGAGAAAATCCCCGTCCGCCAATTCCAGGCGCTCGCGCGCGAAGGTCACGCGCACGCGGCGCGGCAGCAGCACGGGCAAAATGGTTTGGACGTGCCCATTGCGCAGCAGGGGCGCGGGGCGAAAGGCGGAGGCGATGACGGGCATGGGCGGCGAAAGCCGGGAGGCTGGCAGCTTGCCGTGCAGCCCGCGAGTCTTCGTGACGGCGCGCGTCGCGCCGGCCGGCCGGGCGCTGTTCGTCATTTCGAGCGAGGCGGTGAGTTTCTACGCCTTCGCCGCGCTTTTTCGCGACGCGCTGCACTGCCGCAATGCGCTGTTTCTCGATGGCGCGATCTCCAGCCTACACGCGCCCGACATCCGGCGGAGCGATGCGCCTTTTCCCCTCGGCCCGATCCTCGGGGTGACGCAGCCGAAGCCCTAAAAAATCCCGGACGGCGGCGGGCTGCCCGCGGTGCCGGGGTCGCCGCCATTGATTTTGGCGGTGAGCATGGACTGGAATTCCTGCATCTGCTGCACGATGTCGGGGCCGCGCTGGAGCACGGCTTTGGCGAGCTTTTCGTAGTGCGCGGGGTTGCGCTGGGCCAGCTCGGAGAGGGCCATGATGACCGCGAGCGTGTTGTTGATGTTGTGCTTCACCTCGCGGAATTTCGCGTGGATGGTTTCGAGCTCTTCGCGGGTCATTTGGAAGGGGATTTCGGACATCGCTGTTTTGCCTCTGGAGACGGGTTTGGGGTTGTGCTTTGCTCCGCGCTTTCACTCGAAGGCGGAAATGTCAGCACAAGTAATTAAGATCACCGGGGCTCGCCAGCATAATCTCAGGAACCTCACGCTGGAGATTCCGCGGGAAAAGCTGGTCGTGATCACGGGGCTGAGCGGCTCGGGCAAGTCGTCGCTCGCCTTTGACACGCTCTACGCGGAGGGGCAGCGGCGGTATGTGGAGAGCCTGTCGGCCTACGCGCGGCAGTTTCTGGATCAGTTGCAAAAGCCGGACGTGGATTTCATCGAGGGGCTGTCGCCGGCGATT
>JANXWQ010000506.1 GCA_025351065.1 Chthoniobacter sp.
CAACGCTCCAACGCTCCAACGCTCCAACGCTCCAACGCTCCAACGCTCCAACGCTCCAACGCTCCAACGCTCCAACGCTCCAACGCTCCAACGCTCCAACGCTCCAACGCTCCAAGTGCGGAGAGGTGCAGGCGTTTTCAAAATGGCAAGCTGAACGGGCATGTTTTTTTGGGGGGCGAGCGGCAGAACAACAGCAACGCCGCGCGGAGGCGACAATTATTCTGTGAAAAATGGCAGACGCCCGGCAGCGGCGAGATTTCGCCCCTCGCGACCAAGCTCCCGCCTGGTCACGAGGAGCGATCCAAACGCCGTGAAGGATCGCTGACAGAAACGTGGGCGGAGGCGGCAGGAGAGTGGCACAGCCCGTCCTGGCTGTGGCGTGGGCAGAGCGCGTTTATCTGCTCGGAGCGCCAGCCGCACAGGCGGGACGCACTGTGTCACGTTCTCCCCGCCGCCTCCGCCCGTTTCTGTCAGCGGTTCTTCACTCCGCCATTGTCGCAAAGCCTCCAATGGCTGCGTTCAGAATGACGGCAGGGTTTTTGGGACGCTTCGCGAGGGGCGATGCATTCAGGGCTGCTTCGCGTTTTGCTTGAGCAGCCAGTCCAGCGCCGCCGAGGCCGGTGCGCTTTCGCCTTCGCCGATCACGAAAACCGAGCGCGGCGCAGCGAGCGTGAGCAGGCCGGGGAGGTCGCCATACTTTGCGGCGGCGGGGAGAAAATTCGCGGCGCCAGAATCGGCCACGTCGGCGAAGCGGAAGTGGCCGGTGTCGATGACGGCGGCATCCACCGCATCGCCGGATACCGCGCGCGCGGCGGCGGCAATGGGGCCGGTCGCGCCGAGGCCGACGAGCGACAGCGCGGCCTTCGGTTCCGTGTTGCGCGCGAAGCGGAGCGCGGTGAGGACATCGTGAACGCGCTGGGCGAAAAGAGGATGGTTGTAGCCGTAGGTGTAGGCGGGAGCTTCGCGCGGATTTTTCACCACGCGGTTCGCCGCCTTTCCGATGCGCAAATCCACGCCGAGCACGATGCAGCCGGCATCCAGCAGCCGCGCCACTTCAGGACGCGGTTTGCCGCCGTCGGCGAAAAGCTGCGCGGTGCCGTTTTCACAAAGCCACACCACGGTGCGGGCGCTCGGCCCTTCCGGCTGGAGGATGACGGCGGGAAACTCCTCGCCGTGCGTGCGATTCCGCAGCGCGCCCGCGATCTTTAGGAACTCGCCATGCTCGGTGCGCTGCACGCCCGTCGCCGCGCCGATTTGCTTCGGATCGAGCGCCGGCATTTCCACCTCGCCCGCATCGTCCAGCGTGCGCCCGATGATCGCCGCCCACGCGGGCGCGGCGATTTTGCGAAACTCCTCGGGCGATTTCGCCATCTGCGCCTGCGCGTCGTCGTGCCACCAGCGGAGCAGCTTTTTTTCAAACTCATCGCCGCCCTCGGGCGCGGGATGGGCGTCGTCCCACACGGTCATTTCCTCGCGCGAGAGGCGCACGTAGTCGCGCTCCGCGAGCTGCTCCGCGGACTGACCGAGCGCGAGGTGCTGGTTGAACCACGCGTACATCGTCGCGCGGCTCGGCGCGTTGTAATTGTGCGGGAACTGGACGAGAGCGGTGAGCTGCACGTTTTGCGGAGCGCCGAGCATCGCCCAGTGCTTTTGCAGTTCGGGGAAACCTTTCGTCGCCATTTCCTTCGTCCAGTCATTCGCCGCGGTCATCGCCATCGGCTTCGGCGCAAAGAGCGCGGCGAACTCGACATTGCCCGTACCGATGCGGAGCAGGCTCGCGTTTTCGCAAGTGCAGCCGCCCTGCATCGCCGTCGAGACCATGACCGCGGGAAAGGCGGCGGTCACGCGCGGGTCGAGCGCCGCGAGGATGAAGGTCTGCGTGCCGCCGCCGCTCGCGCCGGTCACGCCGATGCGGCGCGTATCCACGTCCGGCAGCGTGGTGAGAAAGTCGAGCGCGCGGATGCCGTTCCAGGTTTGCAGGCCCATCACGCTCTGCGCGCGCGCCTCGGCCGGCGCGCTGAACAAGCCCCAGCCGTCGCTGCCGGGCGTCTCGGGGCGCTGCTTGGCAAACTTGTGCGCGAGCGCGAAGGAAAGCTGCGTGCTGTCCGCGTAGCCCAGCATGTCGTAGTGGAAAACCACGCAGCCCAGCCGCGCGAGCTGCACGCACCGCGCCTGCAAAACACTGCGCCCGCCCTCGGCAAACTGCTCCGCGCCGCTCGCGATTTCCTTCGCCACCGCCTTTTCTCCGCTGTCCAAAAACCGCCCCTCATCCCAATGCCCGTGCGGACAAAGCACGCCCGCATGCTTCCCCTCGCCCGCACCTTTGCCCGCCGGACGGTACAGATTTCCCGTCACAAAAAAGCCCGGCATGGACTCGAAGAAAACCTTCTCAACCGTGTAGTCGCCGCCCTCGACACGCCCGTGGATCACCGCGTTCAGCGGCGTCCGTGTCGGCTCCGGCCAGATGCCCAGCGCCACGCGCATCTGCATCCGCACGGCATCCGCGCGCTTCGCCCACGCCTCGGGCGACGGCGACGGCGTGAACGGAAAGTAGCCGTCGTAATCCTTCAGCGGCCCGAGCCGCACATCCTGCGGCGCGTCGGCAGGCGGATTTTCCGCAGCGCAAAGCGGAGTGGAAAAAAGCAGCGCGCAGAAAAGGACGGGGAGAGTTTTCACGCCGCGGAGCGTAGCAACGGATTCGCGAAATCCCGCACAAAATACCGGCTCACTTCACGGCCGTGCTTCGAGCACGAGGTTGAACGGCGTCTCCGTGGCGCGGCGAAAGCGGGTGAAGCCGCCTTTGCGCACGACCTGTTCGAGCAGGTCTTCGCCGGCCTGCGCGCCGAGGGCGAGGCCGACTTCCTGTGCCAGCGAGGCAGGCGTGCAGATCATCGTCGAGGCGCAGAAAAAGACGCGGCCCACGGGATTGAAATTCTGCTCCACGCAGTTGTGCGCGAACGGCTCGACGACCATCCACGTCCCCTCGGGTGCGAGCGAATCGAGCACATGCGCCGCCGCGCCGATGGGATCGCCCATGTCGTGCAGGCAGTCGAAGAACGCGACGAGGTCGAAGCCGGTGCCGGGATATTCTTTCGACGCCGCGGCGGTGAAAGTCACGCGGTCGCCAACGCCTGCGGCCTCGGCGGCGCGGCGTGCCCAGAGGATCGATGGCTCGTGGTAGTCGAAGCCGTCGAAGCGTGAGTTTGGAAATGCCTGCGCCATGAGAATCGTGGAAGCGCCATGACCGCAGCCCACGTCGGCGATTTTCGCGCCGCGCTGCATTTTCTCCAGCACGCCATCGAGCGCCGGAATCCATGAGCTGACGAGGTTTGCCGCGTAGTTCGGGCGGAAGAAACGCTCGGTGCCCTCGAACAAATTGTGATCGTGCTCATGCCAGCCGACGCCCTTGCCCGACTGAAACGCCGCGCGCAGTTTCGGTTCATCGTGGATCAACGCGCTGGCGATTTGAAAAGCGCCGGGCAAATAGCACGGGCTGCTTTCATCGGCGAGCGCCAGCGCCTGCTCCGGCGGCAACGTGAAGGTCTTCGCCGCCGCATCGTAGGTCACATAGCCGCCGGCGGCCTGCGCGCAGAGCCATTCTCGGACGTAGCGCTCGGCGGTGCCGGTGCGCGCGGCGAGTTCGGCGGGCGTGAGCGGCCCGGCTCCGGCCAGCGCTTTGTAGAGGCCGAGCCGCTCGCCGATGATGATGAGTGCGGTGTTCATCGCCGCGCCCATGTCGCCGACGGCTTTGCCGAGGAAGTCCTGAAGTTTGGCGGGATCTACTGCGGAGGTCGGAGTGCTCATAGTCGAGGGCGTCTCAGGGAAGTTTCTGAGACAGCAAAAAACTTATCCGAAGAACCGTCGCTAAGAAGCATTATTGCAGCGCAGCACCGTCCGAAGAATCACGGGGTCTCCTACTCGCCCCGCACCACCACGATGTCGCTCGGATGCAGGCTGCACCAAACCTTCTCGCCCTTGTGAAAAGTCTCCTGCGTGGCGCTTTCATTCGCCGCCACCGCGGTGAGTTCCAGGCCGCCGGCCGTCTTGAGCGAAAGCTCGTCGATGGCCCCTTTGAAAAGCTCCTCGTCCACCACGGCGTCGAAAACATTGTCGCCGGGCGGCTTGGTTTTTTGCAGATGGATTTTCTCTGGGCGGATTGAAACGAGCAGGTCGGTGAGGCCCGCGAGGCGGTTGTCGCTGGGCACGAGCACCTCCACGTCGGGCGTGAGCCGGAGGCGGGTGAAATGGCCTTCGTTCGCGATGAGCGTGGCCTCGATGATGTTCGCCTGGCCGATGAAATTCGCGACGAACGTGGTCTGCGGGGAGTGGTAGATTTCCGTCGATTCGCCAAGCTGCTCGATGCGGCCTTTGTTCACCACGGCGATGCGGTCGGACATGGTCAGCGCCTCCTCCTGATCGTGCGTGACAAAGACGAACGTGATGCCGAGTTTTTTTTGCAGCCGCTTTAACTCGACCTGCA
>JANXWQ010000526.1 GCA_025351065.1 Chthoniobacter sp.
CTGCCGCCTGCCGCCGCGCATCGCGAAACTCCGCGATCTCGATGCCGATGCTCGTCGTGTTCCCCGGCCCCTCATGGTCCGCGTGCTCGCCCTGGATGTTCAGCGGCAGCGACTGGATCGCCTCCCGGTCATCCACCGTGAAATGCCACGTCATGTAGCCCGTGCGGTTCCACTGCGACTTGCCGCGGAAGTTGCCCGCCGCCATCCCACGCGCATGCTGCAGCGCCGTCCCGCCGGGATTGTCCGTGCTGTGGATCGTGATGTAGCGCGCCCGCAGCGGAAACTCGATGTGCCGCCCGACGCGCCCTTTCGGCACGAGCATCGTTCGCAGATTCACCGACGCTGGAGCCGCGCGCTGGCGCAAACTTTCGCCGCCCGCCGAGACGGTCGCACTTTGCGAAGTAGCACAGCCGCCGAGTCCGCCAACGGCGAGCGCGGCAATTAAAATGAGGATTCGTTTCATGGCGCGGAGTGTAGGGAAACCGCCGCCGCCGTCACGCCGCCTTCGCGCTTCGGGTGGCGAAATTATTTGCGCCGGCAGCCCGACGGCCTGCGTGCTACTTCGCGTCGGTGAAAAGCAGCGGGGCGAACTCGGCGAGGTAGCGCCGCCAGACGGGCCACGAGTGGTCGCCGTCGGTGAGCTGCCAGGTGTGGCGGATGCCCTTGTCTTTCAGCGCGGCGACGAACTCCTCGTTGCGCTGGCGAAGGAAGTCATCCTTGCCGACGGCGATCCAGAGCAGGCGCAGCCCGGCATCGGCGGACAGTTTTTGCACGATGTCGGACGAGGCCGGCGCGCTACTGAATGCTCCGATCCACGCGAAGCGGTCGAGGTGGCTGAGGCCGGCGGTGAGGGCCTGCCCTCCGCCCATGCTCAGCCCGGCGATGGCCCGGTGCGCGGCATCTTTTTCCACGCGGTAGAGCGACTCGATGAGCGGCAGCCCATCGTCGAAAAGCTCGCGCTGGAAAGCGTCCATCGCGGCGCCGCGCTTCACCTCGTCTCCGCGCGCTGGCGTGCCGAGCGGATGGCCGTCGAGCATGAGCACGACCATGGGCCGCGCCTTGCCCTGCGCGATGAGGTTGTCGAAAATCCAGTGCGCTTTGCCGTGCTCGACCCAGGTGCGCTGGTTGTCGCCGGAGCCGTGCTGGAGCACGAGCAGCGGATACTTTTTCTCCCCGTCGCGCTCGTAACCCGGCGGCGTATAGACCCACAGCTCGCGCGGGCGGCCGAGCGCCTTCGACGCGTAGCCGTGCTGATGCACGGTGCCGTGCGGCACGTCCTGCCAGTCCCACGCCGCGGGCGGCGTGGACGGAAGGTGCAGGATGCTTTTGCCCGGCTCGCGCTGCGGCTTAAACGCGGGGTTCAGCGGGTCGAGCACGTTCAGCCCGTCCACCGCGAAGCTGTATTCCCACACGCCCGCCGGGGCGGGCTCGACGGTCGCGGTCCACACGCCGTCGTCGCCGCGCGTCATCGGCACGGCTTCTTTGCTCCACTGGCCGCGCAGTGCGACTTCTTTCGCCTGTTGCGCGCGCAGGTGAAAAGTGACGCGCGGCCCGGCGATGTCCGGCGAGACCAATGGCGCGGGACGATCTTGGGCCAGCGCGGTCGCGGTGATGAGGAGGAAGGTGGTGAGTGTTTTCATTGCAGTGCGGTTGCGGGAGGTGGGGTGAGCGGGACGGAGTCGAAGGTGCGGATCAGCTCGCCTTTGGCTACGCCGAAAAGACGGATTTTTCCATCGTAGCCGCCGGTTGCGACGCGGGTGCTGTCGGCGGAAAAGGCGAGGGCGAAAGCCGCGCCTTCGTGGCCTTTCAGCGTGGCGGTACGCTGGCCGTCGGCGGCGGTGAAAAGGCGCACTTCACCGGTGGTGCAGGCCGCGCCGATCAGCCTGCCATCAGGGCTCCAGGCCAGGCCATGCACGGGGCCGG
The DNA here is from genome assembly GCA_025351065.1 of Chthoniobacter sp. GTDB lineage: Bacteria > Verrucomicrobiota > Verrucomicrobiia > Chthoniobacterales > Chthoniobacteraceae > Chthoniobacter. Next base: position 1,924 of record JANXWQ010000526.1, read on the forward strand.
GCATGCGCTCGCACTCGCGGAGGAAGCTGTTTTCCTTGTCGTCGCCCTCGGCCAGCCGGCCGCCACGGGGCTCCATTTTGTGGATGCGGAGGCCGCCTTTGTCGTCGCCGAAAACTACGAGGTCTTCCTTCGGATGACGCGCGAGACATTGCACGGCGTCGCGCGCCTTGTTCACGTCGTCGATGAGGTGGCCGCTGGCCACGTCGATGAGTTTCACCGCGCGGTCGCGGCTGCCGGTGACGAGCCGCGCGCCGTCGTTGCTAAAGGCGGTGGCGAAAACCCAGTCGATGTGGTTGTCGCACTTCATCACCTCGCCGCCGTCGGCGACGGCGAAAACGCGCACGAGTTTGTCCGCGCAGCCCACGGCGACGCGCGCGCCGTCGGGGGAAAACGAGACGCCGAAAACGGTGTCGTTGCTCGTGCGGATGGAGCGGACGAGCTGCTGCGAAGCCACATCCCAAAGCTGGATCTCACCGTACTCCGAAGTCGCGCCACCGGCCGTCGCGAGCAGCTTGCCATCGGGCGAAAAAGCGAGCGCCGCGATGCTCGGCGAAAAGCCCACGAGCCGCCCGGTGATGCGCTCGCCGTCGGCGCTGTGCAGCAGCACTTCGTGATAGCCCGCGACAGCGATCGTGCTGCCATCCGGCGACCACGCGAGCGCGGCGACCGAGGGCAGCGCGTGATACGTGGGCGGGCTGGAGAGCTTGTGGATACCAGCATCCGCGGGCGTGTCGTCCTTTGCGCCCTGCTCGATCCAGCGGCGGATGACGGCGACTTCGTCATGGTTCAGGGGATCGCCTTCGCTCGGCATTTCCGGTTCGTCGCCACTGATGTTTTGGAAAAGCCGGCTGTCCGCTGCGTCGCCCGGTTTCACCGTGTCGCCGTGCTTGCCGCCTTTCATCAGCATGGGGAAAGATGTGAGTTCGAGCTGACCCTTCGCCTTGCCCGGACGATGGCAGGCGTTGCAGTTGCGTTTGAAGACCGGCACCACGTCGCGGTAGTAGCTGACGGACGGTTCGTCGGCCAAGGCGCTGGCGGCGATGGTCAGGAACAGAAGCGAACGGAGAAAGTTCATGGCGCTTCCTTCACCGTGAGTTCGTAGCCGTGCCACGGGCCGCCCCGGTCGTGGGCGTCTTGGACGGTGAGGCAGTAGGTGGCGTCGGCGGGGAAGTGGCAGGTGAGGGCGGAATCGTGGCTGCCGCTGTCGTCGTTGGCGGCGAGGATGTGTTTCAATTCACCGGCAAAAACGGCCAGCGCATCACCGCCGAACTCTTCGCCGCGCGCGGCACCTCCTTGCTCGATTCCGTGCTCACCCTGACCGACGCCCGCGGCCACATCCTCGCCGC
>JANXWQ010000571.1 GCA_025351065.1 Chthoniobacter sp.
CGAAGGTAGGGGCGCAGTGCGGGAGGGTCAAGCGAAAGGTCACGGTACTTCGGCGTAACCGGCGCGGCACCGGCGGCGTCTGAGCTGGTGTCCACGGTTGCGCGCCTTGTTTTGGGCCGCGACTTTTTTCAAAAAAAAACACCCACGACCTATGCGCTCCATCCCATTTCTCGCCGCTGCTTTCCTCACCGCCGCGCTGCCGCTGCACGCGCGGCTCGGCGAGACGGAGGCGCAGTCGCAGCAGCGCTACGGCGCGCCCGTGCCGGAGCTGGTCGGGCCGACGGACAAGCCGCTGCTCGCAGGCGCGAAGGAGGCCGCCTACAATTTCCAAGGCTGGCGGATTCGCGCGGCCTTCGTGGGCGGCGCCACGGCGCGGATCGAGTACGTGCATCTGCCGGAAAACAATGCGCCGAAGCCCATCGGCGAAACGGAGATCGAGGCGATTCTGGACGGGGAAAAGGGCAAGTTCACCTGGCGCGAAGACAAGCCCAAGACCGGCAACAAAGACCTCAACGCGCTCAAGACCATGTTCGACGGCCGCCGCTGGGAACGCAACGACCACGCCCTCGCCAGCCTGAAAGCGAACCTGCTGCTGACGCTCGAACTGCACGAGGTCGAGGCCTACGAAAAAAAGCTGGCGAAGCCGCCGAAGAACGGCACGCCGGCCCCGGCGGGCGTGCCGAAATTCTAGGCGCGGCGCTGACGCAGCGCCGCGGCTAAGCCGGCTCGAAGATCGCGCGCAACGCCGCGCGCAGTTCGTCGGCGGTGAAGGGCTTTTGCAGAAAGCCCGCGCGGCCCTGGATGGCAAAGCGCCCCACGGCGTCGTGCTCGGTGAAGCCGCTCATCAGCAGCACGCGCACCCCGGGGCGTAGGCCGCGCAGCTCGACCAGCGCGGCGGGGCCGTCGAGCACGGGCATGGTGAGGTCGAGCAGGACCGCGGCGATTTCGTCGGGGCGGCGGGCGAAAAGATCCACGCCCTCGCGTCCGTTCACCGCCAGCAGCGGCTCGAAGCCCATTTTGCGCAGCATGCGGGTGCTCACCGCGCGCACGGTTTCCTCGTCATCCACCACCAGCACGGTGCCGCGGCCGCGCCAGTCCGTGCCTGGCGGCGCGGGCGCGGGCACCGCCTCGGCGGGGCCGTCGGCACAGGGCAGCAGGAGGCGGAAAGTGGTGCCGCGCTCCGGCTCGGACCAGACTTTCAGCGCGCCATGGTGGCCGCGCACGATGCCGAGCACGGCGGCCAGCCCGAGCCCGCGGCCGGCGAATTTCGTGGTGAAAAACGGCTCGAAAATTTTCGCCTGCGTCGCCGCGTCCATGCCGCTGCCGGTGTCGCTGATTTCGAGAAAAACGTAGCGCCCTGCGGCGAGGCCGGGCGTGAGCCAGACTTCGCTGAGGTAGTCGCAGCCGGCCTGCATGACGCCGGTGCTGATGGTGATGACGCCACTTTTTTCCGCGATGGCATCCGAGGCGTTGATGACCAGATTCATCACGATCTGCCGGAGCTGCGTGGCGTCGGCGGTGACGGCGGGGAGATCCTCGGCGAGGGCCATTTTGAGCACCGCCTTTTTGCTGATGGAAAGCTGGATCAGCTCCGTGGTGGCGCGCACCACCGCGCTCAGCTCGAGCCGCTGCACCACGAAACGCCCGCGCCCGGAGTAAGCGAGCATCTGCTGGCACAGCTCGGCCGCGCGCTGCGCGCCGGTCTCGATCTGCGCCAGGCTCTCATGCACGGGCGATTCCGGCGGCAGGTCGAGGCGCGCGAGGCTGGCGTTGCCGAGCACGCCGGTCAGCAGGTTGTTGAAATCATGCGCGATGCCGCCCGCGAGCACGCCGAGGCTTTCCAGCTTCTGCGCCTCGAGCAGCCGGCGCTCCATGAACGCGCTCTCCCCGTCCGCACGCCGGCGCTCGGTGATGTCGCGCTGCGTGCCCCATAGGCGCAGGAGCCGTCCGTCCCGCACGATGCCGGTGAGGTTGTTGAGAAAGTATTTCGTCTGCCCGTGGCGGTCCACTTCGCAGGTCTCGTGGTCGGTGAGCCGGTAGCGGCTTTCGATCACCGCGCGCACATGCTCGCGCGTGCGCGGATCGTCCAGCGGCAGGATGTCGGGGAGGCGCAGGCCCACGATTTCTTTGGCGCGCGCAAAGCCGTACATCTGCGCCATCACGTCATTGCACTCGGTCAGCCGCGCGCCGCGCAGGTAGGTCTCGACCTGCGCCGCCAGCGGCTCATCGACCGACACCGGCGGCTCAAATTCGAAGCACCAGATGGCCTCCGCGCTTTGCTCGACAAAAGCGCGGTAGCGCTCCTCGCTCGCCCGCAGCTCCGCGGTGCGCTGGCGCACGAGCCGCTCGACCGTCGCGCGCCGCCGCCGCGCATTGACGAGGATGGAAACGAGCAGCCCCGTAAGCAGCAGCCCCGTGGCGAAAAAGGCCCAGGCGTAAAACGTGTTCAGCGCTGCGTCGCGCTCCACCGCCCCGCGCCGCACCACCAGGAAAACCCCAACCGACAGCGCCACGCCCAGCACGAGCACCAGCGCGACCGGCAGCGCCCGCCGCGCGGGGAATCCAGCGGGCGGGGTGCCATCCGAAGGAGCGCGATCATGCACGGACATGCCCCCACGCCTAGCCAGCCCGCCGTGCGCGGGCAAACGGAAACACGCCGCCACGCGCAGACCGCCAGCCGCGGCTTCCCCTCCCCGTGCCCGCATGAGAAAGTCCGCGCGCTGACATGACCGCCAAACGCTTCCGCATCGCCTTCTCCTTCGCGGGGGAAAAGCGCGCGTTTGCCGCGAAGGTCGCGGC
>JANXWQ010000578.1 GCA_025351065.1 Chthoniobacter sp.
TTTTCCCGGCTCCCCCGCGCTCGATGAAACCGTGCGCAACGTCATCCCCGCCACCGGCCCCAAGCCGCCGCCACAGCGCATCACGATGACGCTCCCGCTGCTCAACGCCGCCCGCCACGCGTGTTTTCTTGTGAGCGGCGCGGGGAAGCACGCACTCGTCGAAGAGATCGTCAGCGGTGCCAGCGATTACCCCGCCGCCCGCATCCGCGCGACCGCCGTCACCTGGATCGTCGGCAGCTAGGCAAACAGGCTCATCACCGGTTTCCCCAGCCCGTCCTGCGTCACGTAAAACGGCCGCTCCTCAATCGTGTAGGAATGCTTCGGCGAAATCCCCATCGCCCGGTAGAGCGTTGCGTGCAGGTCGGTGATGGTCACCGGATCGCGCACCGTTTTGCACGGCCGCTCATCTGCGGTTTCGCCGTGGACATGCCCGCGCTTTATTCCGCCGCCGAAGAGCAGTACGCTCCCCGCTTCTGTGAAATGCCGGTGCATGCCGTAGTGCAGCGCCACTTCGATTTTGTCCGGAACCCGCGCCTGCGTCCGCACCTGCGCGCCTTCCTTCCCCTCGATCATCATGTCGCGCGAAAACTCGCTCGCCAGCACCACCAGCGTGCGGTCGAGCAGCCCGCGCGCTTCGAGATCGAGGATGAGCTGCGCGACCGGCGCATCGATCATCTTCTTCATGTTCACCATGCGCGCGTGGCCGTTCTCGTGCGTGTCCCAATTCAGGAACGGAATGTATTCCGTCGTCACCTCGATGAACCGCGCCCCGACCTCCGCCAGTCGCCGTGCGAGCAGACATCCGAGCCCAAAGCGCCCGATGGTCCCCGCCTCGTAATCGCCGTCGCGATTCTGCTTCGCGCCGTCGATCCGCGCCGGATCGAAGCCCGCCGGCACATACTTCGCGACCGATTCCTTCGGCTCGAGTGAAAGATCGAACGCCTTTGCCGCAGGCGAGCTGAGCAAACGGTGCGCGTTGTCCATCGCTCGGAGAAAAGAGTCGCGCTGATACTCGCTCCCGTGCTGCCCGATGGGGCTGGCGTCGAGCAGCCGGCGGTAGAATTTGTCGCGATCCTCAAAGCGCCCCGGCGTCATCCCCGCCGGCGGCTGCACCGCCCGCGCGGCATCGTGCGGAAACGGAATATTGAACGGTCCAAATTCGCTGCCGAGAAACCCCGCCGTCGTGAACGCCTTCAGCTCCTCCCCTTCCCCGAGATCGAACCGCTGTCCGATATTGATGAACGCCGGCACCGCCAGATCGCGCGGCCCCAGCGCCCGCGCGAGGAACGCGCCGAGATGCGGCGCGGCCACCGACTGCGGCGGCACGTAACCCGTGTGCCAATGGAACTGATGCCGCGAGTGCAGGATGAAGCCCAAGTCCGCCGCCTGCGCCGTGCGAATGAGCGTCCCGCGATCCATCACCGCCGCCATCTTCTCCAGCCCTTCGGAAAAGCGGATGCCATCCACCGCCGTCGGGATGCTCGGAAAAGTCGAGAGCACACTTTTCGACTCCATCCCTTTTTCAAATGGCGCGTAGCGTTTCGGATCAAACGTCTCCGTGTGCGCCATGCCGCCCGCCATCCACAGCACAATCATCGTGTCCGCCGTCGGCGCGATTTTTTCCAACTCACCGGCGGCGAAAAGCTGCGGTGCACGCGCGGCGAGCGCACCGAGCGTTGCGGCGGAAGCAGTCTTGAGGAAGTGGCGTCGGGATTGCATGGGTCAGCGGATGAGTTGGAATTCGGGGAGATTTACGAGCGCCCAGAGGAAGTCGGCGAGGGCGTCAGGTGAAGGTTGCGCGCCGAGCAGGTCGAGCGTCACGTCGCGCTCGGCGGGGCTGGGCGGGCGGCAGAGCGTCGTGCGGAAAGTGCGGTCAAGCCAGGCGGCGGGGTCGCGTTGGGCGTCGGGAGCGGACTTGGTAGCAGCGTGTTGGAGTTTCGCGTTGAGGGTGCCGCCGTTGGTGAGTTCGAGCGCTTGCAGCGTAGTCGCGGTGCTGGCGCGCACGGGGATGACGATCTCGCGGTTTGGGCGGTCGAGCGCGACTTGCAACGGGTCGGCGGCGAGCAGCGGGGAGCGGATTTTTCCGACATACGCGGCGGTGCTCACCGCGGGGCTGAGCGACGGGCCTAGTTCGACCGGGATGTTCGCGAAGTCTTTCCGGTTCAGCGGTTCGAGGCCGGGACCTTCATCGACCGGCGCGATGCCAGGCGGCAGCGGTTGTGCCGTGCTCCATTCGGCATCGGCAAACGGCAATGCGTTCCAGCCGCCGTCGGGATTGCGCCGGACGTGCCACGTTTCGTCGCTCGTGATTTGCAAGGCGTCCGCTTCACCGGGCAGGACACAGCGCGCATAAAAGGCGAGCCCGCTCGTCCGGTTTAGGTGCGTCGGTGCGCCGGGATATTGCGCCCGCTCGACGTCATTGATCTGTTTTTCCGTGTGGCTGGAGACATCGACGGTGATGACGTTTTCCCCTGCGACGAGCAGCGTCTGGAGATTGAAAAGCGCCACCCGCCCGTTGCGGAAACCGTCGCGCAAAACGGACTTCGCTTCCTTGTCGTTCACCCGCACTTGGAAGCCCTGGCTCGCAATCGTCGTCGCGTAGGCTTCCGCCGGTGCTTTCGGCAGCGTGAATTTTTTGCGGAAGATGACTTTGTGCCGGTCGCTCTCGGGCAGCACATGGTTCGTCCCCAACTCGACCGGCGGGCGCGGGGCCATCGCCGCTGCGAGCTGCGCGTTGGCTGTGTTCACCGCGGCGGTCGCCTGCTCCAGCATCGTGCGGGTTTGCTCGATGAGCGTCACGTCGCCCTGCGCCGCAGCTTCCCCAGCCTTTTGCTGCGCGTCGCCGAGTTTCTTTTGCGCATCGGCGAGCACGGGCTGGAGCGTGCGGAGCGCACTGCGCTGCGGGCCGAGATCGGCGGGCTCGCTTGTCCAAATCCATTGCGGCATCAGCACACCATCCGTCCCGAAATCAAATTCCAGCGACGACGGCAGCCGCGCCCATTCGCCGCTCAGCGCGCTGAGCGCGTCGCTGAACTGCTCCGCCGTCAGCCGCCGCGCGAGCGGGCCGCGGAAGACAAACGCCTCCTTTTCCCCCGGCCCCTCGACCGCCGGAAGTTGATAGGCGCGCGAGGTGCAGATCGTCTTGATGGTGTGTTTCAGGTCGTAGCCGTGCGCCACGAGATCCTCCGCCAGCCAGTCGAGGAGGTCGCGATTCCACGCCGCCTTGTCCATATCGTCCAGCGGCTCCACCAGCCCGCGCCCGAGCAGCCGCGCCCACAGCCGGTTCACGATGGTCCGCGCGAGCCGCCCGTCTTTCGGACTCGTGATGATCTCCGCCAGCCGCTTCAGCCGCTCGGCTTTCGTCGCGCTGCCATCGAGCGCGCCGATCTCGGGATACAAAAAGCGCGCGGCCGCTTTCTTCCCCGTCGGCTTGTCGCAATGCACCAGCTCCAGCGTCTCGTCGGCATAGACCGCCGCGAGCCCGTAGGCATCGGCGAGCGACCAGTCGTTCACGAAGCTGTCGTGGCAGCTCGCGCACTTCAGATTCACGCCGAGAAAAACCTGCGACACGTTCTGTGCGGCCTGCATCGGCGGCAGCATCGAGGCGTTCACCGTGCCGCGCCAAATGATGCCGCGCGTGAAGCCTTCGCTCTCCGGCACCGGGTTCACGAGTTCGGCGACGAAGCGGTCATACGGTTTGTTCTCCACGAGCGCGCGGTGCAGCCAGCCGCTGATCTGCTTGCGTCCGCCATCAATGAAACCCGCGCCCTTGTAATCATTGCGCAGCAGGTCATTCCAAAACGTGAGCCAGTGGTCCGCGTAGCCCCCCTTGTCCGCGAGCAGCGCGGTCACGAGCTTCGCGCGCTTGTCGGCGGCGGGGTCGGTGAGAAAGGCGTCGAGATGTTCCGGCGTCGGGAGCAGGCCGATGACATCGAGGTACGCGCGGCGCGCAAAGCGGCGGTCCTCCACGGCATTGGGAAACGTCGCGCCTTTCTCCGCAAAATAGCGCGAGAGCAGATCGTCGATCGGATGCACGCTCGGCCGCGCCGCCAACGTCACCGCGCGCGGATGCAGGTTCTGTGGCTGCGGCTTCGCAAAGGTGATGTCCGCCGGCCACGCTGCGCCCTGGTCGATCCACGCGCGCAGCAAGCCCACCTGCTCCGCCGTCCATTTCGTCCCCTTCTTCGGCATCGCCGTATCCGCATCCAGCCCGCTCACCGCCTCCACGATCAGACTCTCCCCGCTCTTCCCGATGACCGCCGCCACACCCGTATCGCCGCCTTTCATAAACGCCTCCCGCGTCTCAATGCTCAACCCGCCCTTGTCCTTCCCCTTCGCGTGGCATTTGATGCACGCCGCCTCAAACAGCGGCTTGATGTCCTTCTCAAAATCCACCGCACGCGCCGCCGGCGGCGGCAATTTCGCCGCCTGCTCCGGCGTCAGTGCCCGCGCAAAATGCGCTGTGCAAAGCAGCGTGGCTGGGATCGTGAGGAGGGATTTCATGGCGCGATGAATAATCCGCCGAAACCATTTCGATAGCCAATTTTTCTGAAAGGCCGCCTGCGTTTCTGGAAACGAAAACGGCGGGCCTGACGACCCGCCGTTTGGACAGACATTTGCGCGCCCCTGCTGGGTTACCTTTTCGCCGCGGGTGCGGGGATTTTTTTGAAACGCTGCGTCAGCTCGACGAGCGGGCCTTCGACGCCGAGGCGCTCGAGCGAACTCGCGCCGACGAAGCCCACGCAGTCGGTGCGCGAGTTGACCAGCGCGGCGTCCTCCGGCGTGGCGATGGGGCCGCCGTGCGAGAGGAAAAAGATGTCCTTCCGCCCGGTCGAGCGCGCGCCTTCGATGATCGCCTGGGTGCGGGCGATGGCGTCGTCCATCGGCACGCATGCGCCGGTGACCCCAATGCTCCCGCCGATGGTCGTGCCGACGTGCGCGATGATCGCGTCCGCGCCGACATCGGCCATGCGCTTCGCCTCCTCGGCGGTGGCGACATAGACGATGGTGAAAAGGTCCATGCGGTGCGCGAGCGCGACCAT
>JANXWQ010000582.1 GCA_025351065.1 Chthoniobacter sp.
GGTGCATGACCATGAAGGTGCCGATGACCGAGAGTGGCATGGCAATGGATGGGATGACGGTCGCGCGGACATTGCGCAGAAAAAGGAAGATGACGAGGACCACGAGGGCGATGGCGAGGGCGAGCGTGAATTCCACGTCGCGCACGCTCTCGCGGATGGAGAGGGATTTGTCCGAGAGGATCTCGAGCGCCACCGACGGCGGAATCTGCACGCGGAAAGTGGGGAGCTGCGCTTTGACCGAATCGACGACGGCCACGGTATTGGTGCCGGGCTGCTTCTGCACCGCGAGGACGATCCCGCGGGTGCCGCGAAACCAGCTCGCGATCTTGTTGTTTTCCACGCTGTCGATGACCTTGCCGAGCTGCGCCAGCCGAACGGGCGAGCCGTTACGGTAGGCGACGATGAGCTTGCGATAAGCGGCGGCGTCGAAGAGCTGGCCGGTACTCTGCACGGTGCTGGCCTCGTTGGGGCCGTAGAGCGTGCCGGTGGGCAGGTTCACATTGGCATCGCTGATCGCGGCGGCCACTTCGTCCACGCCGATGCCGCGGGTGGCGAGCTGCCGCGGGTCCACCTGCACGCGCAAGGCGTACTTTTGCGAACCGAAGATGGAGACCTGCGCGATGCCGGGAATCGTGGAGATGCGCTGCGCGAGAAGCGTGTCGGCGTATTCGTTCACATCCGAGAGCCGCAGGGTCGGAGAGGTGATTGCGAGGTAAAGAATCGGCGAGTCCGCTGGGTTGACCTTCTTGTAGGAAGGCGGCGACGGCATCTCGTGCGGGAGCAGCCGGGCGGCGGCGGCGATGGCGGCCTGCACATCCTGCGCGGCGGCGTCGATATTGCGGCTGAGGGCAAACCGGATGGTGATGTTCGTGATCCCCTGCGCGCTGGTCGAGGTCATCGAGTCGATGCCCGCGATGGTGCTGAATTGCCTCTCCAGCGGCGTGGCGACCGACGAGGCCATGGTCTCAGGGCTGCCGCCGGGCAGGCTGGCGGTGATCTGCAGCGTGGGGAAATCGACGTTTGGCAAATCCGAAACAGGCAGCCCGCGAAAAGCGAAAAGGCCGAAGCCGAGAATGCCGATCATGACCAGCGTGGTCATGACCGGGCGGCGGATGAACGGTTCGGAGATGCTCATGGCTTAGGACGCGGTGGGCTTCGCACCGGGAGCCGGGGTCGCGTGGTCCGCAGGAGTGGCTTCCGCGGCGGGTTTGGGGAGCACTTTGGCTCCGGGAGAAAGGCGAAGCTGGCCGTTGGTGACGACACGCTCGCCAGGCTGGATGCCGTCTTTGATGATGGTCTCCTGGCCGACAGTGCGCCCAGTGGTGACAGTGCGGAGGTCGGCGGTGCCGTCGCCTTTGACGACGAAGACCTGCGGCCCGCGCTGGCCGATGGTCACGGCGCTGGCGGGGACGACGGTGACGACGGGTTCGTTGTCGAGTTTGAGGATGACATCGACGAAAGCGCCGGGCCAAAGCGCGCGGTCGTCGTTCGGGAAGGTGGCCTTGAGCGTGATGGTGCCGGTGGTCATATCGACGCTGTTGGCGACGAAAGTAAGCTGGCCGGTGCCGAGGGGCTTGCCTGTCTGGGGATCGAGGGCGGTGACGGGAAGCTGCCGCTCGGCGAGGCCACGGCGGATGGCGGTGAGGTACGACTCCGGGACGGCGAAGGTGACGTAAATCGGCGCGAGCTGTTTGACGGTGGTCATCGGCGTGTCGGCGTGGTCCTTGATGATGTTGCCGCGCCGGTGCGGCCGTCGATGGGCGAGCGGATGGTGGCAAAGGTGAGCTGCACGCGGGCGATCTCGCGCATGGCCTCGTCGGCTTGGACGGTGGCCGTGGCGGACTCGGGCATTTGCCGATGCTCCCGATGACGAGCGCAGATTCAGCGAGGTCGCGCAGGATGCGAATGCCGCGGCGTATCTGTTCACCAAGCCGGCGGGGTCGAAATTCTGGCGCTTGGCCATCGATGATGTGGACTCGGATGGCGATGGGCTGACGGATGCGGAAGAACGCTGGCTGGGCCTTGATCCGACGACGAATCACTCCGAGCGCAGCGACAGCACCGATCTCCAGCGGGTGACCGCGGGCCTGAGCGCGCCAAGCGTCGTGACGCTCGGCGTGCTGGATTCTCGAATGAGTGAGCGCTGGCCGTCGCCCGGCGTGGTCGTGGTGCGACGCAGCGGCGGGCTGAAGCCAATCACGGTGAGCCTCGCGTTCGGCGGCACGGCGGTGCGCGGCGTGAATTATTCCACAAGCATGGCGGGTGGCACCCTGGTCATTCCGGCGGGTGTGCGCGAGGTGCCGGTGCTGTTGAATCCGCTCCTCACCACGGACACGGTGCCGACTGAGACGATCATCATCACTTTGCAAAGCGGTGCGGCCTATGCGCTCGGCGCGGCAACGACGCCGTCGGGCTATTATCCGCTCGATCAATTCGCGCTCGCGCATCTCGAAGATCCGATGAACTCGCCGAGCGTGTTCCACTTTTTCCGGCCGACGCACAGCCCGTCCGGCCCGATTACACAGCAGGGTTTGGTCGCGCCGGAATTCCAAATCATCAACGCCAGCTCGGCGGTCTCGGGGGCGAATTATTTTTGGAATCACACGCTCAGTGATCTGCACTACTGGGGCACCGCCAATCCGAACTATGCGGTGAAGCTGAACCTCAATGACGAGCTGGCGTTCCTCGTCCCGACGGCGAATGTGAACGACGACGTGCCCGCGGCAAACCTGGCCCTCGATCCTGACCCGCTGTTGCGTCGGCTCGATCATTCGCTGACTGGCGGCGCGCTTACGCCGCGGCAGTTTCAAATCATCCGCGAAGCGATGCTGCGCATCGGTCCCGGAACCTGGCAGTGGCATCGCGAGCGGTTGCGGATGGCCATTTACCTCATCACCACCTCGGCCGAATTCAACGTCCTGCGCTAAGCCATGAACACACCCATTTCCCGCCGGCGCTTTCTCGGCCAGGCCAGTTGCGCCGGAGTCGGTTCGATCTCGCTCCTCAATACGCTGCTGAATCTACGGCTCGCGCAGGATGTCGCCGCCGTCACCGCGCCAGCCTCGGGCGAATACCGCGCGCTCGTCTGCCTCTTTCTCAGCGGCGGCAATGACTCCTTCAACGTGCTCGTGCCGCGCGACCCCACGGCTTATGCCACGTATCAATCGTCGCGCTCGAACCTCGCGCTCACACCCGCGCAACTCATCGACATTCATCCCATCGGTCTGCCGAATTTCGCCGTTCACGGCGGCATGCCGGAGGTCGCGAATCTTTTCGAGACGGGCAAGGCGGCATTCGTCGCCAATGTCGGCACACTCATCGAACCGGTGCAAAACCGCACGCAGGTCGCGCAGAACCTCAAGCGTGTGCCGGTCGGCCTTTACTCGCACAGCGACCAAATCGAGCAGTGGCAGACGAGCGTGCCGAATACCCGACGGGCGCGACGGCGCTCAGCGGCTACGGTGCCGGCTGGGTGCAATACCAAGACGTCCAAAATGCCATGAGCAGCGCCGTCGACAGCCAGCTCGCGCAGCAATCCACGAACCTCCTCGCGCAGACGTTCAACACCCGGAAAAAGCAGGCACTCGACGCCTATCAATCCTTCGCTACCGCAAGCGCGCCCACACTGCCAAACGGCGTCACGTTTCCCAGTACCTACGTCGGCTCACGGCTTCAGATGATCGCGAAAGCTATCCCAGGTCGGGCCGCGCTGGGGGCTGTGCGGCAGACGTTCTTCGTGCAATGGGGCGGCTGGGATCATCACGACGATGTACTCGGCAACCAAGCCATCATGCTCCCGCAAATCAGCGCCGCAATCGGCGCTTTCTACAATGCGCCCATCACTCTCGGCGTCGCGGATAAGGTGACGCTGTTCACCGCGTCGGACTTTGGCCGCACGCTCACCAGCAACAGCCGCGGCTCCGATCACGCGTGGGGCAGCAACCAGCTCGTCGGCGGCGGCGCGGTGAATGGCCAGCGCATCTTCGGCCAATACCCGGACCTCTCAGTGAACCCGGATGTCGGTCCCGAAGTGAACCCGCTCGACACCGGCCGCGGGCGCTTCATTCCGACCACGAGCTGTGATTCATTCTTCGCCGAACTCGCGCTCTGGCTTGGCGTGAGCCGGACGGACCTCTCCCTCGTCCTGCCGAACATCGGGAACTTTTACAACACGGCGAACAGCGCGCCACCGGTCGGTTTTATGGCTTAGCGCGGCGGGTTGCCGGCGCCTGCTTCAGGGCCACTAGAACGAATTGACTAGGCGTGCGCCCCCGACCGCCATGCGACCGGCCATCACGCGGTGATGGTAGTGCATCGCGCATTTGACGGTATAAAGGAAAATCAGGTAAGGATTTGGCCGCTCCTTGAGCACCATTAGTTGCAGCAGCTCGGCGTCCTCCGCCAGGTCGAGCGACGCCTCGGTGAAAAAGCTCATCGGGTAACCTTGATCCCGCTGCCAGGCGATTAGGTCACGGAGCAACGCCTTAATGGCTTTTTTGTTACCGATGAGGTTGTCGTCCACGATGAAGGCGATGGAGATTTTCTGCGCCCGCAGAGCCTCCAGTTCGGCCACCATCTGCGCGCTCGTCTTGAGCCGCGGCCGGCGGCCGAAGGTGACGATGATGTCGCAGAACTCGCACTGATAAGGGCAGCCGCGCGAAAACTGGACGCTGCCGAACATGTAATGCTGCATCTTGAGCAGGTCGAAGCGCGGCGTCGGCACTTGGGTCATATCGGTCTTCTCCTTCTGCTCATAGCGGCGGTCGTGCCGGCCCTCCTGCCATTCCCGGAGAAACCGGGGCCAGGTTTCCTCGGCCTCCCCAACGAAAATCACGTCGACCAGATCGCCAAAGTAATCCTCTTTCACGGTGACCCACGGGCCGCCCACGACGGCGAAAATTTCCCGCCGCTTCAGTTCCTCCAGGATTTCGCGCATGCGAAAACGCTGAACGATCATGCCGGTCAGCCCGACCACGTCGGCCTCGGCCAGGCGGTCGAAGTCCAAGGGTTCGGTATTCTCGTCGAGCAGCGTCACGTTGTGATCGGCCGGGGTCAGGGCGGCGAGGAGAGGGAGACAGGCCACGGGCAGATTGGCCTTTTTGCCAAAGAGCGGCATCGCGTGCTCCATGCCCCAAAACGAGGGCTCAAAACGCGGGTTGATGATGACGATGTCAGCCATGACTTTCGCTCGCGCAACGTAGGATGCGCGTAACTCCGTGGCGAGTTCCGCCGCCAAAGCGTGCCGTGCAGGGTGGCCCCTTCGGGTTGCCTCCGCTGGGTTGCCGGATATTCTGCGCCGATGACGCTGGCGGACTCCCGAATTCTTCAGCCGGAACTCCTCGACGGCCTGCCCCCGGATGACCCCGCCGCGCTCCACAACCGCCGCGACTTGCGCCTCACCAACCGCGCCATGGGCAACTTCCGCTGGTTCGAGCGCGTCCTTTTGCCGCTCGCCCGCCCAGGCGAGCGCGTGCTCGAACTCGGCGCCGGCACCGGCGAACTCGGCATTCGCCTCCACCGCCGCCGCCTTGCCCTCGACGGCCTCGACCGCTGGCCGCGCCCCGCCGCATGGCCCACCGCGCGCGCGTGGCACAAGGCGGACGCGGAGCATTTCCCCGGCTATGCCGACTACCCGGTCGTCATCGGCAACCTCATCTTGCACCAATTTTCCGACTCCGCCCTCGCCGCGCTCGGCGCAAAACTCCGCGCTTCAGCGCGCGTCATCGTCGCCTGCGAACCCGCCCGCCGGCGTGTGTCCCAACTCCTCTTCGCCACCATCGCACCGCTGCTCGGTGCCAATGACATCAGCCTCCATGACGCCCGCGTGAGCATCGCCGCCGGTTTCCGCGGTGATGAGCTGCCACGCGCCTTGGGCCTCAAGGCCGCCGCGTGGGACTGCCATGTCACGACCACTATTCTTGGCGCATACCGCCTGGTCACGGTGCGCCGCTTATGAACCCGCAGCGACCGATCGAGATTATCGGCGGCGGTCTCGCTGGCCTCTCGCTCGGTCTTGCGCTCCGCCTCGGCGGCGTGCCCGTCACCGTCATCGAAGCTGGCGGCTATCCGCGCCATCGCGTGTGTGGCGAGTTCATCACCGGGCTCTCCGCCGCGACTGTTGCCCGTCTCGGACTCGCCCCGTTTTTGACCGACGCTCTCCGCCACCGGGAGATCGCATGGTTTCAAAATGAAACGCTCAGCCGCGTCCAGCGCCTCCCTTCGCCCGCCCTCGGCCTCAGCCGCCATGCGCTCGATGCCCGTCTCGCCGCAGCCTTCACCGACGCGGGCGGCGAACTTCGCACCGGGTCTCGCGTTACAGAATTCGCGCCGCAGCCCGGGCGCGTGCTGGCCCGTTCGCCGCGACGGGCTCCGCGCTGCTGGCCGCCTACCTCTCCGCCGCTGGGCTCCCCGCGCTCGCCGCACGCCTCTCGGCGGCCCAGTCCGATTCCGCGTCCTTCTGCGCCGTCGCCGCGCTCAGCTTCGCCGCGCCAGTCGTGACGCCCGGCACCACGGCTACGTCGCCCAAACCATCGGCCTGCGCACTGATGCCTTTCTCCAGGACCTCGTCGGCCTCGGCTGCGGTGCGGCCATTCCCACGCTGCGCGCCGCCAGTCATGTGCTCGCGGCCCATCCAGAAGCTACCGTCGCCTGCGTCGCCATTGAGGTGTGTTCCGCCGAAACACGGGCACGACTGGGTGCTGCTGCTGTCGGGAGAATGATGCACTGGCTGATCCGGTTAGCCGCACCACGGCCGTAGAATCGAGCCGCTGTTGGCGGTCGCGAAGGCGGCACCGGCATCGCATGACTTCCGTTGACCTCGCGCGGGGAAAACTTGAAACCCGAACCGTTGAAATCGCGACGACGGTAACGCAGCCTGTGCCGATGCGCACCTTCCTCCGAACAACGCTCATCCTCACGCTGCTCAATTCGATCTCATCGGCGGGCGGTCTGGTCGTCGTCGCGCCGCGCGCGCTCGGCGACGCGCTCGGCGATTTCATCACGTTCAAAAAATCGCGGCTGCCGACCGAGCTTGTTTTTCTTGAGGATGTGGTGGCGTCGTCGCCGGGCGTTGACGACGCGGAGAAGTTGAAGCGGTGTCTCTACGGAAAGTGGCTTGGCGGAAAGTGCGCCTATGTCTTGCTCGCGGGCGATGCCGACGTGCTGCCGGTGCGCTACATGGTGCTCGACCGGGTGACGCCGGCGGCTTTCGACTACTCGTTTTATCCGAGCGATCTTTACTACGCCGATCTCGCCAAGGCGGACGGCTCGTTCGAGGACTGGAATGGGCGGCACGAAGGTTTTCACGCCGGTTACTTCGGCGAGGTGCGCGGGGAGAAGAACAAAGGCGATGCGATCAACTTCGACGGCATCGACTACCTGCCGGAAGTCGCGGTGGGACGGTGGCCGGTGAGCACGCCGGAGGAGGCGCGCGCGGTGGCGGCCAAGACCATCACCGCCGAGCGGCAGCGCATGGCGCGGAAAGGTGAGCGGCGGGACGTGGCGCTGATCGGCACGACGGGCTGGGTCGATACGCGCGGACATTTCGATGCGCTGGAGGAGACGTTGCGCGGCGCCTGGCAGACCGAGAGACGCTTGTTCGAGCAAGAGACGCGGGAGCGCCCGAATCAAGCCGCGCTCATCGAATTGTGGAATCGCGGTCAGGATTTGATCCTGCACGCCGGCCACGGAAACCCCGGCGGCTGGGAGCAATGCTTTTCCGGCGGCGCACTGCCCAAGCTGACCAACGGCGACCGGGTGCCGGTGGTCTTTTCCGCCGGATGCAGCACCGGGTATTTCGCCGCACTCGCGCCCTATGACGGCTACGCTGATGTCGTCGGAGCGGAGCACGCGGGCAGCGATCACGGAGAAGTTTTCACGTCCCCGCCGCCTCCCCCTGCGAACTATCAGCGCGGCAAATACAACAAGACCGGACTCGGCGAGGAACTGGTGCGGATGCCGCAGGGTGGGGCGGTCGCTTACATCGGCTGCAACACCGGCAGCCAGCCGTGCGCGCTCACGCTCCAGCGCGGATTTGTCGGGGCCGCGGCGCAACCGAATATCCGTATTGGCGATGCGTGGAATGAAGCCCTCCACTACTACCACCAGAATGAGCGGCTCGCGGAGTTGAAGCCCGACGCCGGCTGGTATCCGCCCTCGATCTTTTTCCAAGGCATGAAGTTCATGCTCTTCGGCGATCCGAGTCTCGCCCTCTGAGCCCCCGCGAATCTCTCGCCGCCCAGCCCATGCACATCTGCCTCCTTCTCGCCCTCGCCGTCGTGGCAAACGCCGCAGACCCCGCGCGCATTCAAGTCTTTATCGCGCTGGCCGACAACAAATCGCAGGGCATCCCCCCGGTGCCGGCGAAGATCGGCGACGGTAATGACGCCGCGCACAATCAAAGTCGTCGTCCGAGTGTAGAAAGGGAGCGGCTGGAGCGGCGATCGGCTATTTGGAGTCGGGCTCGGGGAGGTCGCAGGAGTGGGACGAGACGCACAACCACTTGCCGTCGCGGCGGATAAAGACATCGGTGAAAATTTCCCTGCCGGCAATGGACTCGCCTTTCCATTCCATCTTCGAGTCCCCGTGGCCGATGACTACCGCCGCGTCACCGAAAAGGCGCACGTCGAGGTCGCTGATTTTGTAGGATTCAAATTTGAGCGTCCCGGCGTCCAAATCTTTGAGCAGGGCTTCGCGCGTCATCACCGAGGCGTCCGCAGTGACGATCCGCCAGTCCGCGGCAAGCAACGTGGTCAATGCCTTGGCGTCATGCGCAACCAGCGCGGCGACGGTGGCGTTCTCGACCCGGACGAGTTCAGCCTTGTCGGCGGCTTCATCCGCGCGGACACCGCAGACGGACAGTGCAAGAGCCAACACCGCGAAGAGAACGGACGTAGTTTTCATGGCCGTAACGGTGAACCCTCGGCGGCGTGCGCGCAATTCTTTCACGCGCGCCTCTCTCCCGTCAAATTGGCGCGGTAGCAGCTAAAAAACGGCTTGAAAATCCCACCCAAAAAAGAATGAAAACTCTACGCAGCGATTGGCAAGACCGGCTCGGCGCTAAAAGCCGCGCGGCACGCGGTCATCAAGGGCCACACGGTTCTGCCTCAATTCTTCCTGCGGATGCGGTTCACGAAGCCGCAGGCATTTGGCGATGATGGTCGCAGTCGGGATTTTGCAACCGGTCTGGGCTTCGTTCTGCTTTCTCTCGGGAGCTGAGCGGCTTGCATGTCGCTGCGGCAACTCGGACGAGATGGAGCCTATCGACACTGCGCATTTTTCCCGCTGGCAATTGACAATACAATCAGGGGCGCATTCGATTGCGACCACACCGGCTCAGCTTGAAGTCCGTCTTCGCTCGCCTCCAGCGGCGCCCGCTGCAGGATCCCCACCACCTTGAGCACGGGCATCGTTTCCACGTTGGTTTCCAGCGAAATGCGCTGCTGTTTTCCGTTGACCGAGTAGCGCAGCCACCATATCTCTCCGCGCCGAAAACATGCCTTTGACCGCCTCCATAGCTCAGTCTGCCCTCCGCGCCCACGCGCCGGAAGGCCGGTGGATTTTCCGGCAGGAAGCTGCCGGATCGGCGATGGGATTTGTGCTAAAA
>JANXWQ010000584.1 GCA_025351065.1 Chthoniobacter sp.
CTTCGCGCGCTCCCCACCTTCCCCATGTCCTCCCGCAAAATCCCCGCCCTCCCGCTCATCCTAGCGCTGTCGCTGGGCGCGGCGCTGGCGGCGAGCGCGCTTGATTTGTCGGTGCCGTACGTGCGGCAGGGGCTGCCCTACTTTGGCGCGGATGGCGTGGCGGGCTACGGCGCGGTAGTCGGGCAGATCGAGGTGCGCGGCGCGGAGGGCAATGGCATCGATGGTTTCGATGGGCACCGGCAAAGCGGGCTCGGGCCGAACCCCGGCGATTTTTACTACGGCACTTTCGGCTACCGCGACGTGCAGGATTTCAGCGGGGCGCACGATCCGACGGACAATAATTTTCACGGGACATTCGTCGCGGGCGTGATGGCCGGCGAATACAGCGCGGTCTCGGACGGCGTGCAAACGGTGCCGTTTCTCGGCATGGCTCCGCTGGCGCTTTACTACGGCGCGGTGTTCGACGGCTCGGGGTCAAAGGCCGGGTTTCTTTCGCTCAACAGCTCGCTCGACTACACGCTGAAAACCAAGGGCGCGAGCGTGGTGAACAATAGCTGGGGCGCGGAGCCGGACAGCGCCGCGCAGCTCGATGGCTCGTCTTTTGCCGAGTCGCTCATCATGGACGAATACGCGGGCTACGCGGGCAAAACCGGCGGCACGACCCACGCGTATCTCGACCGGCTGATGGTCATCTCCGCGGGCAATTCCGGCGGCACCACCGGGCTGCTCGGCGCGCCCGCGGATTCGTTCAACGGCCTGTCCGTCGGCGCGCTGGATGTGGTCAATCCCGCGGCGACCGACATTTTCGACACGGGCCGGATGCCGGTCGGCCGCATCGCGCCGTACAGTTCGTGGCGACCGCTCGCCGGTGGCCGCGCGGGCGTGGATGTGGTCGCGCCCGGCACGAACCTCTGGTCCACGCTGGCGATCAATTATTTCCACCAAAACGACCTCGTCGCGGGCACCGCGAGCGGCACCAGCTTTGCCGCGCCGCATGTGGCCGGCGAGGCCGCGCTGCTCTACGGGCTGGTGCAGCAGTCGGGGTTTTTCATCACGCAAAAGGGCACGCTCTTTTCCGGCCTCGATCACAAGCTGGCCAAGGCGCTCATCATCAACAGCGCCGACAAAATCGGCGGGCTCGACGCGAACGGCGCGGCGCAGACGACTTGGCAGCCCGGCGCAGTCGTGACCACCGCCGGTGTGCCCAATGCCGTGGTGCCGCTGAACTACGCCGTCGGCTCCGGCAGCGCCAACGCGCTCGAAGCCGTGGCGCAGCTCAACGAGGCGGGCGACCGCTTTTGGGACACGGGCCTGCTGCTCACCGTGGGCAGCGCGCAGTACTACACCTTCGGCCTCGGCAAATTCACTACCGCCACGCCGGGGCAGCCGTTTCTTTCCAGCCTCACCGCCACGCTCGTATGGGATCGCCATGTGGATTTCGCGGTGAACACGGACGTGAACGATCTCTCGCTCGGCGACGTGACCAAAGACCTGCTCAGCAACCTCGACCTCATCCTCCAGGAAGAAGTGCAGCCCGGCGTGTGGCAGGACATTTACGAATCCGCCGGGACGCTCGGCAGCGTCGAGCACATCTGGCGGCCGCAGCTTTTCGGCGAAGACAATTACCGCCTCGAAGTCCGCGCCACCGACCTCGCCGAACCCGCGCTCGGCGAAACCTACGCGCTCGCCGTCGCCTACACCACCGCGCCCGAGCCGGGCGGCGTGGCGTTGCTCGCGGTCGTTGGCCTCATCACCCTCTGCCGCCGCGCTTGGGGGCGACGTAGCCAGGGCGATACGAACGATACCCAAATTGATGACCGCGATGCGGTGGAATCCAAGCAGCGCAATTCGTCCGGTGCCAATGGTAGCGGAGCGATGTGAAAATCGCCCCTGCCAAGCGGCGCGGGAAAGCAGTTGGCAGCGTGGCGGGCGGTCGCGGATAGTCGGCGACTTTTTATGGCCCGCCAATACACGCTCCAGCGTCCCGCCGCCACCGCGGGGCCGCGCATTGATTTTGCCAGCGAACTCAACGCGCAGCAGTGCGCCGCGGTGACGGCGCCGCCAGGGCCGGCGCTGGTCATCGCGGGCGCGGGGAGCGGGAAGACGCGGACGCTGACTTATCGCGTGGCTTATCTCGTGGAGAATGGCGTGCCGCCGTCGAACATCCTGCTGCTGACCTTCACGAACAAGGCCGCGCGCGAGATGCTGGACCGGGTGGCGAACCTTTTGCCCAACGACATCTCCGGGCTGTGGGGCGGCACTTTCCACTCGGTCGGCAACCGGCTGCTGCGGCGGAATCCGGAGGCCGCGGGGTTTGCGCCGGGCTTCTCGATCATGGACCGCGAGGATCAGCAGGACTTGCTCGACGCGGTGATCGCGAAGCTCGGCCACGATCCGAAGGACAAGCGTTTTCCGAAGGGCGAGGTGCTGGCGGATGTGTTCAGCTACGCGATCAACACGGGCCGGAGCATCGAGCAGGTGCTGGTGGAAAAGCATCCGCATTTCCTCGAACTGAGCGCGGAGATCGCCGACGCGCAGAAGAAGTACGAGGCGAAGAAGAAGACGGCGAACTCGCTGGATTTCGACGATCTACTGGAGAAGACGCTGCTGATGCTGCAGCACAACGCGGAGTTGGCGGCGCACTATCAGCGGCAGTTTCAGTTTGTGCTGGTGGACGAGTATCAGGACACGAACCGCATCCAGGCGGACTTCATCGACATCCTCGCGAAGGCGCACGGCAACGTGATGGTGGTGGGCGACGATGCGCAGTCGATCTACTCGTGGCGCGGGGCGAACTTTAAGAACATCCTCGATTTCCCGAAGCGGTATCCGGCGGCGAAGGTCTATAAGATCGAGACGAATTACCGCAGCGTGCCGGGCATCCTGGAAGTGGC
>JANXWQ010000662.1 GCA_025351065.1 Chthoniobacter sp.
TTTTCCCACGGTGAGCAGTCTGCGGAGTACCGCAAATGTTCTCACTCCGCTGCTCAGCGACGCCGATGCCGAAGTCCGCGCGCAGGCCGCCAAGGTACTCGGCGATTTCAAGGCCGCTATGGGAGGCGCAGGACTAACCATTTTGCTTAAAGACAAGGAAAACCGCGTGCGCTTTTTCGCCGCGTTGAGTCTCGGGAAGATCGGGCACAAGGCCGCGTTCGAGCCGCTCGTGGCGATGTTGGCGGAGAATGACGACAAGGATCCGATCCTGCGCCACGGCGGCGTCATGGGGTTAAAAGGCTGCGGCACGCCGGAGCAGATCGCGGCGCTCGCGAAGCATGCGTCCGTGGCCGTGCGCGGCGATGCGGTCGTGGCGCTGCGGCAGCTCAAGAGCCCGCTGGCCGCGGCCTTTTTGAACGACGCGGATGAGAGCGTCGTGCTGGAGGCGGCGCGCGCGATTCACGACGCGCCCATCGAGGCGGCGCTGCCCGCGCTCGCGGCGCTCACGGCCAATCCGGCGATCAAAAATCCCAACACGCTCAACCGCGCGGTGAACGCCAACTACCGCCTCGGCAAAGCCGAGAACGCCCGCGCCATCGCCGCGCTGGCCGCATCCACCACCGCGCCGGAGGGTGCGCGCAAAGACGCGCTCGACGCGCTCGCGGCGTGGGCTACGCCGAACGGCAAAGACCGCCTGCTCAATCAATGGCGGCCCCTCGCCGACCGCGGTCCCGGCGACGCTGCAGTGGCAGTTTCCACCGCCGTACCCGCGCTGCTCAAGGACGGCCCCGGCGGCGTGCAGGAGATGGTCGCGAAGCTGGTGGCGAAACTTTCCATCAACACCGTCGGCGAGCCGCTGGCCCAGCTCGCCTCGAATGACAAGGCGGGTAGCGCCGCGCGCATCGAGGCGCTCAAGGCGCTGGTCGCGCTCAAGGACGCGCACCTCGCGCAGGCCGCGCTGGCCGCCGTGCGCGACAAGGATGCGAAGATTCGCGCGGAAGGTTTGCAGGCGCTGGCCGGGGCCGATCCGGCGGCGGCGGTGAAAGTCATCGCGGACATCGTCAACACGGGCACGGTCATCGAAAAGCAGAGCGGCGTGGCGGCGCTCGGGCAGATGAAAGGGCGCGATGCCGACGCGGTGCTCGGCACTTTGCTCGACCGGCTGATCGCCAACCAACTGCCCGGCGAAATCCAGCTCGACGTCATCGACGCCGCAAAGAAGCGCGACGCCGCCGAGCTGAAAGACAAGCTCGTCAAATACGAGGCCGCGCTTCCGGCGACCGACGACCTCGCGAAATACCGCACGGCCATGCTCGGCGGCAACGCCGACAACGGGCGCAAGATTTTCCGCGAAAAAGCGCAGACCGAGTGCCTGCGCTGCCACAAGTGCGAGACCGGCGACAGCGTCGTCGGCCCCGAGCTGACCCACATCGGCGCGACCAAAGACCGCGCTTACCTGCTGGAGTCCATCGTGTATCCGAGCAAGAAAATCGCCGAGGGTTTCGAGACCGTCGTCCTCACGCTGGCGAATGGCGACATCATCGCTGGCACTCTCGCCGGGCAGGACGCCACGAATCTCAGGCTTAAAGTCCTCGACGCCCAAGGCAAGCCGCAGGAGCAGACCGTGCCGCTTGCGCAGATCAAGGAGCGCCAGGCTGCGCCCTCGCCGATGCTGCCGGGCATGGGCGAAATACTCACCCGCGCTGAGTTGCGCGACGTGATCGAATACCTCGCCACGCGGAAATAGCCACGCACCCTGCGCGGCGGCTGTAGGGGAAGCTGACAGCCGCCCCTACAGCGCCGTTCGCTGCGCGAGGGCGGGCGCAGAGGTTGGTAAATTCGCGCAGCTCCTCGTCGGTGAAGCGGTGGTGGTCGGCGAAGCGTTTGGTGATTTCCAGCTTCGCGCCCAGTGCGGTGAGCTTTTCCTCAAAGCTCTCGGGGCGCGCAATGCCGGAGATGGCGGCGATGTATTTGCCGGTGAGAAAATCTATGCGGCGCTGGTGCAGGATTTGAAACAGCGCGGGCTGCTCGACTCGACACTCGTGGTGTGGGGCGGCGAGTTTGGGCCGCACGCCGATGAACGAGGCGCGCGACGGCTCGAAATTCCTCGGGCGCGACCACCACCCGCATGCCTTCTCGATCTGGATGGCCGGCGGCGGCGTGAAGCCCGGCATCGTCTTCGGCGCGACGGACGATTTCGGCTACCACATCACACAGGACAAAGTGACCGTGCGCGACTTGC
>JANXWQ010000018.1 GCA_025351065.1 Chthoniobacter sp.
CGCCCGAGGCCGAGGAACGGCTGCGCGTCTTCGAGGCCGAGGGCATCCCGATCGATCTCGCATTTGACGCCGTGAGCGCGCAACTGCGCATCCTCGCCCACAAGCGCAACAGCTCGCTCGTCGCGGGCTGCCGCGAAAAAAAAAGTCGGCCTCATCCTGCCGCTGCCACCGCATGTGCCTGCGCTTTTTACGCAGGTGGCGCAGCTCGAATTCCTCCTGCCGGACGAAACTTCGGCGCATGGCGGACTGCATGAATTTTCCGACCGCGCCGTGAAGGGCTCGCGCGCCTGCCGCACGCAGGCGCAGGCGATGGAGGTGCTCGTCTTCGAGGCTTTCCTCGAAGGTGAACAACTCTTCGTGGATGTCGCTGTCGCCGATGTCATCGAGCCGAAGATGCTGCCCGCGGGCGTCGCGCTCATCGCGCATCTGCGGCCGCATCGGAACCCGCGCGACGTCGCCTACCATCCGCCGGGAACGCTCGCCTTTATCTAAAAAATCACCATGCGCCGCATCCCATTCCTGTTGCTTGTACTTGTCCTCTTTCTTGCCGGAGGAGCCTCCGTCTTCGCCGCCGATACGGCCCACGCGCCGGCGGATGTGCATGGCTGGTCGTTTCACATGAGCGCGGGCGTGCTCATGCTCGTCCTGCTCTTGAGCGCGTTCTTTGCGATGACGCGCTACGAGACGCCGCTGCCGCTGGCGATGAGCCTCGTGAGCTGTGCGTTCCTCATCATCCAATGGGACTATGCGCCGACGATCCTGCGCACGGGCTTCGAGCACTATGCGGACATCACGATCCTCTTCACTGCGGTCGCCATCCCGGCGCACATGATCGAGCGCTCGCAGGGCTTCAAATGGATCGCCGCATGGCTCGGGCATCAGCTCGGAAAAATCCGCCTGCGCGCACCGCGGCTCACCACGCCGCTGCTCGTCGCCGTGCTGCTCGGAGCGACCTACGTCACGGCGGCGCTGATGCACAATGTCACCTCGATCCTCATCATGACGCCCGTCATCATCCGGCTGTGCGCGTCGTATCAGGTGCCGTCGCGGTGGATTCTTTCCGCCGCGCTCATCGCCAGCAATCTCGGCGGCTTCTCCACGCGCTGGGGCGACACGCCGAACATCATCGAGTCCGCCGCGTGGGGCTTGGAGGCCGGTGATTTCATGCGCGAAGTGCTCCCGGCAAATCTCATCGTCGTTGCCGTGCTCATCATCGTCGCGACCTTCCTCACGCAGCGCAGCATCTCGCGCCGCAGCCGCGAGGCGGGCGCGAAGGCCGTGCCATTTTACACGCTGCAAGTCGCCCAGACCGCCGCGGACTGGAAAAAGGCGAAGGCCGATCTCGCGATTGACCGCCGCCTCCTCGCGACCGGCTTCACGCTGCTCGCACTCTTCATCGTGCTGCACGTCGTCTTCCACAAGCTGGCCATCGCCATCGGCGCAGCCACGATCGTCGCCGCCGTGATGCTCGACCGGAAAAAGGACCGCTACCACACGCTGACCTCGCTCGGCTTCGACGTGTATTTCACCTTCGCCGCGATCTTCGTCCTCGCGGGCTGCGTCTCGCACTCGTGGATCGGCGAGCAGCTCTACGCGCAGCTCATGTCCGCCAAGGCCGCGCCGTGGGTCATCGCGACGACCGGCTATTTCGGCACGACCTTCACCGAGGCCGCGTCGTGGGCCACGGCGGTTTCACATTCCATCCAGGCGCTCGACCCGTCGCACGCCGCGGCGTGGGCGCTCGGCGGCGGCATTTGCGCGGGCAGCAGTTCGCTCGTCACCGCGGCGTCGGCAGGCATCATCCTCGCGGAGGAAAGCGGCCGCTTCAACGACCCCGAGCACGCGATCACCTTCAAGCGTTATCTCGCATTCGGCCTCCCGTTCTCGCTGTTCATGCTCCTCTTCTACAGCGTGTACTTTAGCTTCGTCCGCTGATGCCCGGTCCGGAAAAACACGGCATCTCGAATGACCTCGTCAGCGTGTGGGCGCGGCGTTCCGAGATCCTGCGGCTCGTGCCGAAGGCCGACAAATTCAGCTTCGCCGGGGCGGTGCTCCTCATGGCGGTGGTCGCGCTGGTGGAGACGGCCATCGCGCTGCTGCTCGGGTATTTCTTCGACCGCGTGCTGAAGCTCACCGGCCAGCCTGCGGATAAGTTTTTGCGCTTTGCCGGCTGGTCGCTCGGCTTGCTCGCGGGCGCGTACATTTTCAAGGAGACGCTCAACCTCGTGCGGCGCCGGCTCATCAGCCGCACGATGGTCCGCATCGAGCGCGACATGACCGTGCGCATCGTCGGCCATCTGCTCAAGGTGGACCTCGGCGTGCTTGCGCGCGAGCGGATCGGCTCGCTGCACGGGCGCATCTCGCGCTGCGTCGAGGGCTACGGAAAATTCCTCAAGGTCAGCTTCACCGACGCCATTCCTTCCGTGCTCACCGCGCTCTTCGCACTCGGCGCGGGGTTCTTTTCCGAGTGGCGCGTCGGGCTGGTCATGGCGTGCGTCGTGCCAGTTTCCATCGCGCTCACCATCTGGCAGGTGAACTCGCAGAAAGGCATCCGCCTCACGCTGCTCCAGGCGAAGGAAGGGCTCGACGGCACGATGGTCGAGCAACTCGGCGGACTCGA
>JANXWQ010000031.1 GCA_025351065.1 Chthoniobacter sp.
ATTAAAGACTCGCCGCCCTCTCTTCTCGTGGTGTTCCTGCGCGCGTTGTACGGGGCCTGTATTGAATCCACGGTGCGGCGCCCCGGCTCAGCAATCACTGCACGCCCCACATTTGCTTCGCCTGGCCCCGCGCGCCTCTTACAGTGACCTCCTCAGATGAAGAAAGCCGTGACCAAATCTTCGCCTCGGCCGGCGCCGCGCCAGCACCGCGAGGCGGCGGCGAAAGCGGCGGGCGCGCGGGTTCCCATCGTCGGCATCGGGGCTTCGGCGGGCGGGCTGGAGGCTTTTACGGAGTTGTTGAAATATTTGCCGGCGGATTCCGGGATGGGCTTCGTCTTAGTGCAGCATCTCGATCCGGTGCATGAGAGCGCGCTCACGCATCTGCTGGCGCGGGCGACGAAGATGCCGGTGCGGGAGGTGACGAACAATCTGCGCGTAGTGCCGGATTGCGTTTATGTGATCCCGCCGAATACGTGCATGGCCATCGCCGGCGGGGTGCTGAAGCTGACGCCGCGCTCGACGCAGCGCGGGGCGACGCGCTCGATTGATTTCTTTTTCGAGTCGCTCGCGCAGGATCAGCGCGAGCGCGCCATCGGCGTGGTGCTCTCCGGCACGGCGAGCGATGGGACGCTCGGGCTGGAGGCGATCAAGGGCGAGGGCGGCGTGACTTTGGCGCAGGATGCATCCGCGAAAGACGACTCGATGCCGCGCAGCGCCATCGCGGCGGGCGTGGTGGATCTCGTGCTCTCGCCGGGGCAGATCGCGGCGGAGCTGGCGCGCATCGCGCGGCATCCTTTTGTGGCGGGCGGTGCGGCCCATGAGTCCCAAGACACCAAGGGGACGGACGGGACGGATGCGCCCGCAATGCATTCAGAGGCGGAGCGCGAGAGCGATCAGCGCGAGCCGAAGGACGCGCCGCTGGCGAGCGGCGGGCACGATACGCCGCGCACAGGCTCGCGGCAGGCGAAACGCGAAGCGGCGGAGAAAGCCGGCCCTCCCGCCGCGGGCGAGGACGGCTTTAAGAAAATCCTCCGCGTCCTCCACCACCACTGCGGCGTGGATTTTTCGCTCTACAAATCGATCACCATCCAGCGGCGGGTGATGCGGCGGCTGGTGCTGAACAAGCATGAGACCCTCGCCGGTTACGCCGCATTTTTGAAAGGCAACGCCAAGGAACTCGACGCGCTGTATTCCGACGTGCTCATCAGCGTCACGAGTTTCTTTCGCAACCCGGAAGCCTTCGACGCGCTGAAACAGAAAGTCTTCCCGAAGCTGCTCGCGCAGCGCGGGCGCGAGGAGCCGGTGCGCGTCTGGGTGCTCGGCTGCTCGACGGGGCAGGAGGCGTATTCGCTCGCGATGACTTTCGCGGAAGCCGCCACCGACGAGGCGCGCGGGGCGAAGCTGCAGATCTTTGCGACCGATCTCAATGAGTCGCTGCTGGAAAAGGCGCGGCACGGCCTCTATGCGAAATCGCTGGCGCAGGATATTTCGCCCGAGCGGCTGCGGCGTTTCTTCGTCGAGGAGGAAGGCGGCTGGCGCGTGAGCAAGCTGCTGCGCGAGCAGGTCGTTTTTGCGCGGCAGAATGTGATGAGCGATCCGCCCTTTTCGCGCATGGACCTCATCACCTGCCGGAACTTGCTCATCTATCTGGAGCCCGAGCTGCAGAAGAAAATCTTTCCCGCGTTTCATTACGCGCTGAAACCGGGCGGCTACCTTTTTCTCGGCGCGAGCGAGTCCATCGGCACGTTCACCGATCTCTTTGCGCCCGCCGACAAGAAGCAGAAAATCTTTTCCCGCAAAGCCGGGACGACGCCGACCTTCCGGCTGCCGCTCCCGGGGACGCGGGAGCCGGGGCCGGTGCGCGGGCGCCGGCCGCTGCCGGCGATCGCGGCGCTGGAGGAGGGGAACGGCGAGTTCAGGGCGCAGCGCGAGGCGGACCGAATTTCGGTCAGCCAGTTTGCGCCGCCGGGCGTGCTGGTGGACGCGGCCGGGCACGTCCTGCAATTCCGCGGCGCGACCGGCGCGTATCTGGAGCCGCCTTCCGGCAAGGCCAGCTTCGACCTGCTGAAGATGGCGCGCGAAGGGCTGATGCTCCCGTTGCGCGCGGCACTCGCCAAGGCGAAGCGCGAGCAGCAGCCGGTGCGCCGCGACGACGTGCGCGTGGGCGGGCGCACGCTCACGCTCCGAGTGATCCCGCTGCGCAATCTGAAGGAGCTGTGCTTCCTCATTTTATTTGAAGAGGCGGGCGGCTTCGAGCTCCCCGGTGGGGTGGGCGTTTCGCCCGCCGGTTTCGGCGTCGCGCCGAAACGAGCTTCCGCCGGGAAGAAAGTGCGCCCAGGCGGGACGCCTTCGCCAGCGGGCGGTACGCCCACCCGACCCGAGACCCGCCGCATCGCCGAACTCGATCGCGAACTCGCCGAGACGCGCGACTACCTCCAGGCCGTGCAAGAGAAAAACGAGGCGGCCAACGAGGAACTCCAAGCCTCCAGCGAGGAATTGCAGAGCGCGAATGAGGAACTCCAGAGCATCAACGAAGAACTGGAAACCTCGAAAGAGGAACTCGAATCCACCAACGAGGAGCTGACCACCATCAACGACGAAATGATCAGCCGGAACGCCGAGCTGAACCGCGTCAACGCCTACTTGGGCAACGTGCAGGTGAGCATCCAGACCGCCATCCTGCTGCTCGCGCGCGATCTCACCGTCGTCCGCTTCACGCCGGCGGCAGCGAAGCTTTTCAACCTGCTCGTGACCGACGTGGGGCGGCCCGTCCACGACCTCCGGCACAATCTCGACCTGCCCGATCTCGAGCCGCTGCTCGACGAAGTCCTCGCCACCGTGAGCCTCCGCGAGCGGGAGGTGCGGGACAAGGACGGGCGCTGGTTCACGCTCTGCGCGCGGCCTTTCCTCTCGCTGGAAAACAAGATCGACGGCGTGGTCCTCGTGCTCCAGGACATCGACGCGCTCAAGCGCACCCAGCACCGCGTGAAAACCGCGCTCGACTACGCCGAGGGCATCCTGCGCGCCGCGCCCGTGCCCTTCCTCGTGCTGCGCGCGGACTTGCGCGTGAACACAGCCAGCGAGGCCTTTTACCGCAACTTCCACGTCACTCCGGCGGCGACCGAGGGCGGCCTCATTTACGAAATCGGCAACGGCCAGTGGAACATCCCGCGCCTGCGCGAACTGCTCGAGGAAATCATCCCGCGCGACGAGGTGTTCAACGACTTCGAGGTCACGCACGATTTCGCCGGCCTCGGCCGGCGCACCATGCTCCTGAATGCCCGCCGCGTGGCGGCGCCGAGGGCCGGCCCGAGTGCATCCTGCTCGCCATCGACGACATCACCGGGCGCGTGCACGCGGAGGCCGCAGTCCGCACGAGCGAGGAAAACTACCGGCTGCTCGTGGAGGGCGCGACCGGGTTTGCGATCATCCGCCTCGATTTCAGCGGAAGGGTGAACATGTGGAATATCGGGGCGGCGCGGATTTTCGGCTACGAGGAGGCCGAAATCCTCGGCGAACATTTCTCCCGCTTCTTCCTCCCCGAACAAATCGCGGCCGGCATGCCCGAGCGCGAACTGGCCGAGGCGAGCCGGAAGGAAAAAAGCGACGACGACAATCTGCTCGTCTGCAAGGACGGCAGCCGCTTCTGGGCGAACGGCGCGACCACCGCGCTGCGCGACGGGGCCGGGAAGCTCACAGGCTACGCGAAAATCGTGCGCGACGTGTCGGATCACCGCCGCGCCCACGAAACCCTGCGCGCCAGCGAGAGTCTGAAATCCGCCATCCTCGACGGCGCGCTCGACGCCATCATTACCATGGATCACGAGGGGAAAGTCGTGGATTTCAACCCCGCCGCCGAGCGCACCTTTGGCTTTCGCAAGGAGGACATGGTGGGCCAGCTGATGGCGGAAAAAATCATCCCCGAGCGGCTGCGCGGCGCGCATCGCGCCGGGCTCGCGCGTTACTTGAAAACGGGCGAGGCCCGCGTGCTCGGCCAGCGCATTGAGGTGCCCGCGCGGCACGCGGACGGGCATGAGTTCACCATCGAGCTGTCCATCAACCGCATCGCGGGCGTCGAGCCGCCGATGTTCACCGCGACGCTGCGGGACATTACCGAGCGGCTGGCCGCGGAGGCGGCTTCGCAGGAGCGGAGCCGGCTGGCCGCGTTCCGCGCCGAATTCAACGAGGCGCTCACCCTCGGCAGCCCGCTGCCGCGCGTGCTGCAGCAATGCACCGAGGCACTCGTCCGCCATCTGGACGCGGCCTTCGCGCGCATCTGGACGCTCAATGAGGCGGAGCAAGTCCTGGAAATGCAGGCGAGCGCCGGGCTATACACGCACCTCGACGGTCCGCACGGGCGGGTGAAAGTCGGCGAATTCAAAATCGGTCGCATCGCCGCGAGCGCGAAACCGCTTTTGACGAATGACGTGCTGCACGACGCAAACATCAGCGACCCCGCGTGGGCGCAGCGCGAAGGCATGGTGTCCTTTGCCGGCTATCCGCTGATGCTCGAAGGCCGCGTGCTCGGGGTCATGGCGCTCTTTGCCCGCCAGGCGCTTTCCGAAAATGTGCTCAAGGAACTCGCGCCCGTCGCGGACGGCATCGCGCAATGGGTGCAGCGGCGCCGTGCGCAGGAAGCGCTGCGCGAGAGCGAGGAGCGCTTCCGCAACATGGCCGACAACATGTCGCAGTTCGCCTGGATGGCGAACGCCGAGGGCTGGATATTTTGGTATAACCAGCGCTGGTTCGACTACACGCGCTTGACGCTGGAGGAGATGCAGGGCTGGGGCTGGGAGAAGGTCAATCATCCCCACCATCTCCCGCGCATCGTGGCCAGGTGGAGGGAGAGCCTTAAGGCCGGGACGGACTTCGAGGATACATTTCCGCTCCGCGGCGCGGATGGGCAGTATCGCTGGTTCCTCACCCGCGCGGTGCCGATCCGCGACGCGGACGGGAAAGTGTTGCGCTGGTTCGGCACGAACACCGACGTGACCGACGAGCGCGCCGCCGCCGACGCCCTGCTCGCGGCGAAGGAGCAGGCCGAGGCCGCGAGCCGCGCCAAGGACGACTTCCTCGCCGCGCTCAGTCACGAGCTGCGCACGCCTTTGACCCCCGTGCTGATGACCGCCACCGCGCTGGAGAGCGACCCGCTTTTACCCGAGGAAGTGCGCGAGCAACTCGCCATGATGCGCCGCAACATCCAGCTCGAGGCGCGGCTCATCGACGACCTGCTCGACATCACCCGCATCAGCCGCGGCAAGCTGACCATCGCGCCCGTGGCCGCGGACTTGCACCAGCTCCTCCGGCACACCGCCGAGATCGTGCGCAGCGACGGGCTGGGGAAACAGGTGCGCATCGTTTTCATCCTCGAGGCCGCACGCCACCACGCGCTGGCCGACCCCACGCGCATCCAGCAGGTATTTTGGAACCTGATCAAAAACGCGCTCAAATTCACGCCCACCGGCGGCACCATCACCGTGAGCACGCACAACGACGCCGAGGGCTGGATCGTGGTGAGCGTGGAGGACACCGGCGTGGGCATCAGCGCCGAGGTGCTGCCGCATATTTTCAAGGCCTTCGAGCAGGGCGACGTGGCCGGGCAGCACCGCTACGGCGGACTCGGGCTCGGGCTGGCGATTTCGCAGGCCATCATGGGCGCGCACGGCGGCATCATCGGCGTGACGAGCGAAGGCCCCGGCCGCGGCGCGACCTTCACCGCCGCCCTCCCCAGCGTGGATGCGCCCGCCGCCGCCGCGCCCGGCACGGCGGCGCACCCCGGGCCCGGTCGCACCCTGCGGCTGCTCATCGTCGAAGATCACGAAGCCACCCGCATCGTCCTCACGCGGCTGCTCACCCGCGGCGGCCACCAGGTCACCACCGCCGGCACCATCGGCGAAGCGCTCGCCGCGTTCGCTGCCGCGCACTTCGACGCGGTGATCAGCGACCTCGGCCTGCCCGACGGCAGCGGCCTCGACCTCATGCGCCAAATCCAGCGCCAGCGCCCCGTCCCCGGCATCGCGCTGAGCGGCTACGGGATGGAGGACGACCTGCGCCAGACGAAGGAAGCCGGCTTTTTCGCCCATCTCGTGAAGCCGGTGAGTCTGGATCAGTTGCGGCAACTGCTGAGTCAGCTCACGGCGTAACGCGCGGGCCGCGGGGAATTATTTCGCGCGCACCGCTTCCTGCGCGCATCAGCCCGATTTGTAGCTGGGGGAAAATCACGCGGGCTATCTCGATTTGCGCACGGTGCCGCCGGGCGGGTAGAGGGATTATGCGCAAGGGGTGGGCGCGGGCGGTAGGGGAACCCGTTGGGTTCCCCTACAGTCGCCGTTTAGCCGGGCCGTTCGTCCTGGGCGTGGAGGCGGGTGCAGAGTTCGGCGATGGTCGCGGGGGCGTGGCGGGAGAGGTTGAGCACATCGGTCATGGCGCGTTCGCCGAGGGCGCGGTAGGCCTCGAATTGCGATTCGCTGAAAAACTGGTCGCCGGTGCTTTCGTGCGGAAAGTCGGGGTGGGTGGCGGCGTAGTGGCGGACATCGGTGGGGAGGTCGGGGCGGAGAATGGGCTTGAGGTAGAGGATGAAGCCCTCGATCCCCTCGGGGTAGCGCACGGTGCCGATGGCGAAGCAACTGCGCGCGGCCTCGGGCGCGTCTTTGGAAACGGCGGCGAGATTTTGAAACTCGATGCTGATGCCGAGGTCGATGCGCGCTTTGCGGACGATGCCGCCGAGCCCCTCGAAATGGTACGCGCCGTCCTCCTCGGCATCGCTGACCACGAGGTAGCGGCAGCGGCGGATGAGCATTTCGTAGATCGCGAGATTTTCAAAATGGCCGCCGTCGGAGAGGTTCACGTAGGTGCTGCGTTCGTTGGTCAGGCCGAGGGCTTCGCTGAACAGCGGGAGCGTGGCCTGGCCGGGGCCGGGGTGCTGCCACGCGTGGCTGCCGCGCAGGCCGGGATTGCCGAGCCACCAGCCGAGGCGGACGTTGAAAAGCGTCATCAGAAAAGTGATGAGCGGCGATGAGTTGTAGCCCTGGTTCGGGCTGGCGGCGGCGCCGGAGACGGCGAGGGCGGTGCCGAGCGAGAGGCCGTCGGCGTACTGCGCGCTCGGGCGGTAGCCGAGGCGGTGGTTGCCGCAGTGCAGACGGCTGGCGGTGAAGCTGTCGGCCATGCGCTCCTGCCAGGCCAGCTCGTCGCCGCCGACGAGGTTGAGGGTCATGTTCACGAGGTGCAGCGGGCGCGGATGCCGGAGCGCGGCCAGGTCAATGTTGTCCTCGGAGTCGAAGCCGGTGAAGGGATGCGGGCGGCGTTTTTCCGCGCGCGCCGCGCCGAGGTAGGCGCGGACGAGGCGGTTGCGGTAGGTGGCGTGGAGGGAGAAGCGGTTGACATTGACGAAGTAGCCCATGACCAGCCCGGTGCCGAAGAGCGCGAGCAGCGTGCCGCCGATTTTTTTTCCGAAGGTGAAATACACGTCGGGGTACTCCACGAGGTAGCCGAAGCGGTCGTAGTTGGTGCGGTTGTTGAGCTTGTCGTTCCACGATTTCAGCGGGTCGCCGATGAGCGCGCAGACGGCCCGGCACTCGGGCTGCACGAGGTCGGTGGCGGGCACGAAGGCGAGCGGCACGGGCAGGAAAGGCGACGCGGCGAGGATGGCGTGTTTGGCGAGATAGCCGCCGAGCCCTTCGCGCATAAAGCGGGTGGCATCCGGCTGCACACGGGCGACGATGAGCTGGGCGAAAAAGCGGCGGTCCAGCAGCAGCGAGACGCCGCAGGCCAGCAGGGCAAAGAAGCCGATGGCCGCCGCGCTGAGGAACAGGTGTTTGCGCGCCGCCGGGTTTTCTTTGAGCAAAGCGGACATCTTGCTGCTCGCGCCGATTTTGGCTGCGAGAAAACCGGCGAGCCCGCCGGATGCGGCGACGGCGGTTTTCAGCGCGGGTGTGTTGAAATGCGTCTCGACCCACTGCGGCACCCAAAAGACCATGCCATGCACGACCAGCCAGCCGACGATGAAGGCGCCGAGCCAGCCCGCGGCACGCGCGAACCACTCGCGGTCGTCGTCGTCCGAGCAGCGGCTGGTCACGCCGACGAAGAGGCAGTTCAGCAGGAAAAAGCCGAGCATGAGCAGGGCCGGGGCGAGGGTCATGTAGGCCACGGGCGCGCGCGCCGGGTCGTGAAAAATGCGGGCCATTTTCCAAAGGAGCAGCGCGCCGGGCAGGCCGAAGACCAGCACGCTGGCCGCGGCGAGGCCGGCGAGTTTCCGCAGGCACGGGCCGGTGCAGCGCGCCGCGAGCTGGCCGCGCCGCCAGTCGCGGGTCAGCTTGATGACGGCGCACACCAGGAGGCCCGCGACAGCCGCCGCCGCGAGGAAGCGTGCGATGGTCCAAAAGGCATCCGCTTTTGCCATCCACAAGCTCGCGTCATCGAGCGGGTTCGCCTGGTCGGGCGGGCTGTCGTACGGGTGCTCCTTGTAGTATTCCACTTCGGCTGGGTTCGTGTAGTCGGGGTAGTAGTTCGTGCGCCCGGCCCACCACGAGGCGAGGCAGAGCACGGCGCCGAGGAGCGGCAGGAGCCAGCCGGCGACGAACCATTTCTGCCGCAGGCGAAAGCCGGCCTGACTCGGCAGATCGAGCCCCGGATACGCCGTCGCCGCAGCGATGCAGACGAACGCCGCCGCGAGCAGCGCATGGAGCTGGCCGATGGACGGCTTCGCCAGCACCCCGAGCAGGCCCAGCCACGGCAGCGTGAGCAGGCTGGCGAGGATGAGCACGAGGACGGTCCAGTTCAGCAGCAGATTGCGCAGCGCAGTGGCCACAAGCGTCCAGCCGTCGGCGGAGAAAAGGCCGAGCTTCGGGGAGATGTAATTGCTGAACTGGCGCAGGTGCCGCAGCGGCGCGGGCTCGGGCGCGGCGCAGTCCGCCGGGCAGGCCGCGCCGAGTTCTTTTTCCACGCCGGGCAGGCCGTCGGGGTGGCTGTGAATCCACGCGCTCAGCATGCTGCCGAGATAGCCGCCGCCCGAAACCGTCGAGAGATAGTCGAAACGCGCCAGCAGCTTCGCCTTCGCCAGCGCCTGCACCACGCCGAGCGCAAAGGTGGCGCTGCGGATGCCGCCGCCCGAGATGCACAGCGCCGAGCGCTCCGGCTGCTTTTCGCGGATGCGCGCGTAGGTTTCGCGCAGCCGCTCGTCCGGGGTTTTCGCCGGGTCGATGGGTGCCAGCGCAGCATCTGGGAAAAAGGACTCCAACTCCTGCTGCAAGACCTCCGGCAGTTCGATGGGTGCGTTCGCTGATGGATCATTCGGCATCTGAAACCTCCTTGGGTGAACTGCGCGGAGGCTGGCAGAGGGCGCGCGGGCGCAAAAGGATATTTCTCGCGACGCGCGACCGCCTACTTGTAGGCAATCACCGCGCTCGACGGCCCCGCGAGGTGGATGACCTCAAACCGTTTGAACCCGACCTCCCCGCACCACCCGCGGAAATCCGCGGCGGAGTAATCGAAGGCGTCGCCGAACTCGATCAGCATGTTCAGCGACATCAGCAGGCCGAAGACGTTCTCGCGCCGGGCGTCGTCGATCAGCGCCTCGATGGCCACCAGCGCGCCGCCGGGCGGCAGGGCGTCGTAGGCCGCGCGGATGAGGTGCATCTTCTTCTCCAGATTCCAGTCGTGGAGGATCATGCCCATCGTGATCAGGTCCGCCTTTGGCAGCGGGTCATGGAAAAAGTCGCCCGCCGCCGTCTCGATGCGGTCGCTCAATCCGGCGGCGGCGATGTGCTTGCGCGCGATCGGCTCCACCGGCGGGAGGTCGAACGAAACGCACCGGAGATGCGGCTGCACTTTCGCCACCTCGATGCAGAGCAACCCCGTCGCACCGCCGACATCGCACAGCGTTTTGAAAGGCGAGAAATCGAACTTCGCCGCGAACGCCTCAAAGTTGATCCGCGAGAGCCCCGTCATCGCGCCCATGAACTGTTCGAGCTTCGGCAGCTCCGCATACAGCGCCTCGAAGATGCCCTTCTCCCCGTGCTTCACCTCGTTCTGCGGCTTCCCCGTGCGCAGCGCCTCCGGCAGATCATGCCAGTATTTGAAAAGCCGCGCATTCAGCATGATCAGGATTCCGCCGATATAGCGCGGACTGTTGCTGTCGAGATACAACTCTCCCGCCGGCGTATTGAAATACCGCGCCGCCGGCCCGTCGCCCTCGCGATCGAGAAACTTCATCG
>JANXWQ010000048.1 GCA_025351065.1 Chthoniobacter sp.
CTGCGGCGTTCACTTTGCAGCCGGGCGACAAGGTGGGCATCGGGCCGGCGATTGTGGAATTTGGCCTCGGCGAGCCGCCGAAAATCGAGGCGCAGGAAACGGCGATGGCGGGCGGAGCGGGCGCGCAGATGCTGGTGCGCGGGCAGCCGGGGGAGCGCATCGAGGTCACCGGCGAAATCACCATCGGGCGCGATGCGGGCATTGATGTGTGGCTGAATGATCCCGGCGTTTCGCGGCGGCATGCGACGGTGAAAATGCAGCCCGGCAAAGGCGTGACCGTCACCGACCTGAACAGCACCGCGGGCTCGTTCGTCAACGGCCACCGCTTCGACGAGCAGCAACTGACCATCGGCGACCGGCTGCAAATCGGGCCGTTCTATTTTCAGTTCGACGGCCACGCGCTGAACCGCGTCGCCAACGCCGCCGGCGGCACCATCCGCGCGGGCAACGTCGTCTTCCGCTCGGGCGCGCTCACGATTCTCGACGAGATCAACCTTGCGATTCCCGCGTCGCGTTTCGTCGGCATCATCGGGCCGAGCGGCGCGGGCAAATCCTCGCTGCTGACCACGCTGAGCGGGCTGCGCGCGCCGGAGCGCGGCGCGGTTTTTGTCGATGGCGAGGACATCTATTCCGGCCACGATCCGCGTTCGTTCGGCTTTGTGCCGCAGGAGGACATCGTGCATCCCGAACTGACCGTGAGCGAGGCGCTGCGCTACAGCGCGCAACTGCGGCTGCCCGCGCACACGCCGCCGATGGAAGTCCAAAAGCTCATCCTGCAAACGCTCGACCAGCTCGGCCTGCGCCCGCACGCGGCGAAGTCCATCAGCCACCTCTCCGGCGGCCAGCGCAAGCGCGTGAGCGTGGGCGTGGAGCTGCTCGCGCGGCCGTCGATTCTCTTCCTCGACGAGCCCAGCTCGGGCCTCGATCCGGCCACGGAATTTCAGCTCATGGAGCTGCTCCGCAACCTCGCCGACACCGGCTGCACCATCGTCTGCACCACGCACGTCATGGAAAACGCCTACCTCATGGACCAGCTCATCGTGCTGGTCGGCGGCTGCCTCGCGTTCCAGGGCTCGGCGCAAAGTGCGCGCGAGTATTTCAAAGTGCCGAAGCTCACCGCGCTCTACGACCGGCTCGGCGAGCAGCCGCCGAAAAAATGGCAGGCCGCCTTCGTCGAGCGCAACCTCGCCGGGGCCATCGACGCCGCCGCAGCGACCGCTGCGCCGCTCGCCGCGGACCGAGCGCGCCGCGCCTTTGCACTCCCCATTTTGCTCGCGCGGCAGCGGGCGATTCTGCGCTCGGACTGGCGCAATTTTGCGCTGCTCATCGGCCAGCCGCTCATCATCGCCGCGCTCGTGGTGTGGGTGGCCAAGGACAAGGAGGACCCCGAAAAAACGAACCGCGCGCTGTGCATGTTTTTCGCCTATCTCGCCACGCTGTGGTTCGGGTGCAGCAATGCCGCGCAGGAAGTCGTGAAGGAAATCGCCATCTACCGGCGCGAGCGGTTGGTCGGGGTCGGCGCGCACTCCTACCTCGCGAGCAAGTTCCTTTTTCTCACCGCCATCACCATCGCCCAGGCGCTCATCCTTTACTCCACCATGCTCATCGGCAATGGCGGCAGCGACGGCTCGGTGAAGCTGCAATGCGCTGCGCTTTTCGGCACCGCCTTTGCCGCCGTCGGCATCGGGCTGACCATTTCCGCTTTCTCCCGTACCGTGATGCAGGCGGTGATGTTCGTGCCACTCATCCTCATCCCGCAGATTCTTTTTTCCGGCTACACCGTCGCGCCCGGCGACATGACGAAAAGCGTGCTCGCCATCAGCCGCCTCATGCCGACTTTCAGCGCGCAGACCGTGATGGACACGAGCTTCCTGTGGCAGCGCGAGGCCAAGGGCGACGTCCTCAGCGACCATCACCAGGCCTTCGTGAACCTCGATCCCGAGCACGAAATTTCCACCGGCGATGTGTACGATCGCAGCCGCCCCGCCGTGCTCGCGCTGCTCGGCCACGCGCTGTGGGGCGTGGTCACCTACTTCGTCGCGTGGTTCGCGCTGAAAAAGCGCGAGCGGGTGTAGCGGCTACGGCGTCTGCGCTTCGCCGAGCGTGACCGTCAGCGAAAGCGTGCGGCCCTGGCCTTCGATGACTGCCTTTTGCACCACGCCGTGAATCGAAAGATCGCGATTTTTTGTCACCCCGGTCAGCGCGGCGGCCGGACCGGCGCGAAACAGCACGACGAAACGCGCGGGCACCGTCGTTCCGCGGACGCTGAGGGACTGATCGTGCCCGATGACTTTGAACGCATTGCCATCGTCCTTCGTCGCCTGCAATGCCTCCACCATCAGCCGCACGGCGGCCGTTTTTCCCACGGCGTTTTTCGTGAGCCAATCATTAGCGGCACTCACGCCCGCCACATTAAACTGGCCCTCCTTCGTCAACTCGATGCCCGCCGGAAGCGCGCGAGAGATTTCCTCGATGCTGTGGAAATCCGCGGGCGCAGCGGGCGCGGGTGCAACCGGCGCGGGCACCGGCGCGGCGGCCACTTTGGGCGGCGGTGCGGCGCCGGCGGGGATCTCGCTGGCCTTCCTCTGCGCGGTGCCGATCATCGTGAACTGGCTCGGCATCGGCAGCGCCGTCAGCGCCACCCGCCCGCCGCTGTAGCTGTGCGCCAGTGTCGAGCCGGCCACCTTTTCCCGCGGTGCCTGGAGGAACTCGACGGTGAGCGGGCCGTTGATGAATGACTTCGGCACGGCGCCCGTTCCGGCGTAGTAGGCGGTCACTTTGATGGGCGTGGTTTCCTTCGGCCAGCCGTGCCGCTTGCCTTGAAACTGGCAGCCTTCAAAGACGCAATCGACCGTGCCGGCGAGAAACGTCTCGGGCACTTCGCACTGCACGAAGCGGCATTTCTCAAAGCCCATCTCGCCTTTCTGCAAATAGCCGGCGGGGTTCTCCTTCATGCCGACCGAGGGCAGCTTGACGCTGTAAAAAGTGCAGCCGGTCGCATGGGCCGCGTAATCGAGCGGCGGCAGATCGTCGCGCACGAATTTCTTGGTGAAGATGCAGTTGGTGAAATTCGAATGCGTGCTCCACCAGAATGAATACCAGCTGTCATCCTTGTTGAAATCGCACTCCTCGAGCACCGAGTCAGTCGCCTGCAAACTCGCGTCGCGTTTGCCGGTGATGTGGACTTTCCGCAGAAACGCGCCTTCGATTTTCCAGTTCTGCACGCCGCCGCGCGTGTGAAAGGCAATGTCCTCGAGCACCGCGCCGCGCTCGACCTTCGGGCTCCAGTTGCCTTCGAGATCAATGCCTTTCGGCGAGCGATAGCCGCCGCTCGGAATGGTGGTCTCAATGTCCCAGGTGCGGGCCTGCAGCGGGCCGTCCGCTGCTGGCGCGAAGGGCGTGAGGCTGAGGCAAAGAACGAGCGAGAGAGCAGCGGAGCGTGAGTTCATGACGGGAGACTTTGCGGTGCAGCGTAGGAGTGCGCCGTGCGAAACGAAGCCAAAACCTACCGCTTTACCCGCCTCGATTG
Source organism: Chthoniobacter sp. (assembly GCA_025351065.1). GTDB lineage: Bacteria > Verrucomicrobiota > Verrucomicrobiia > Chthoniobacterales > Chthoniobacteraceae > Chthoniobacter. Next base: position 3,530 of record JANXWQ010000048.1, read on the forward strand.
AGGAAGAAAAAAGCACCCGCATTCCCCGCCAACGCGATCGCCGCGAACGCTCCGAGCAGCCAGAGCGTGAGTTCTTTCCACGTTTCGTTCGCCATGCCCACGGGCAGCGACATGGGCACGGAGACGACCTGCGCGCCGATGATTTCGTCCATCTTCCAGCCGAAGCCGTTGGCCGAGCTGTACTGCTTCATCATTTCCGGCGGCGCTTTGTCGGGCGTGCTGTGGCAGGTGAGGCAGCTCACGTTTTTGATCTGGAGCGGGCGGGCGAAGACCAGCGCGGGGCCGGTCGGCGTGGCGCGGTCGCCGAGGTAGTCGAGGAGCTTCGGGTTGCCGCGGAACTGGTTGACGATGTCCGTCTCCCAGTCGGTCGCGCGGTCGCGCGGGTTGGTGGGGTTGAGCGTGGCTTCCTTGTAAAAATACTCGGGGTATTTTTCGCGCAGGGTGTTGAAAATTTCGGTCGCGGCGAAGGCGGGCACGGATTCGGGATGAAACTCGTTGTCGAGCAGCTCGGCGGGCTTGCCTTTCATGGACTCGATGACCTGCTGCTGCGCGGCGAGGAGCTTTTGCTGGCCGAGCATGTAGGCCTTTTTCGCGCTGTTGTAATGGACGTCTTTCGGGATTTCCGGGTCCACGTTTTTCGGCAGCCCGTCGAGCGTTTTTTGAAACTCGGCGATGGCCGACTGGAGGTTGAAATTCTTGTGCTGGAGCAGCGGCGCGACCTTTTTCGTGGTGTAGATGCGGCTGGAAGTGGCGGTCTCCATCATGATGCGCGCGTTCTCGACGATTTGCTTGCGCGCATTGGCCAGGAGGAGCCCGCGCGCGGAGTAGCCCACGGCGCCGAGCGTGAGCGCGAGCAGCGGGAGGAAGATGAGATTGAAGCGGAGCAGTTTTTTCATAAGTCAGCGGGAGCCGTCACCGGTGGCGATGACGCAGCGGAAGCCGATGTCATCATGCCGGAAGCTGGGATCTACTGGGCGGCGGAAGGATGCGAGCATTTCGTCCGCACGCGAGGTCGCCCACGAGCCGCCGCGCAGGGTGCGCCAGCCCCTCGTTTTGTTGAAGGCGTCGCCGCACCATTCCCAGACGTTGCCGCCGAGGTCGGAAATGCCGAGCGCGTTGGGCACATGGCCGGGCACGGCGCAGGTGCGGGGAAAGGCGTCGCGAAAATTCGGGATGACCGCGAGGTCGTCAGGCGCACCGGGCTTGGCTTCGGAGCCCGCGTAGTTGCCGGCGTTGGCGGGCGGCGGCCAGGTTTTGCCCCACGGGTACAGGCCTGTGATTTTGCCGCTGCGCACGTCGGGCGTCGCGCCGTTTTCGTAGGGCAGGCCCGCGGCCTCGCTCCACTCGCGGTCGGTGGGCAGGCGGTAGAATTGCGCGGCGGTGAGCGCGCCTTCAGCGCGCTCTTTGTCGCTGAGCCACTTGCAAAAATTGTTCGCGTCTTCCCACGCGATGCCGACCACGGCGTGCTCGGGCGACTGCGGAAAGCCGGGGTTTTGCCAGCTATGGCCGTGGTCTTTGAAACCGTCGCGCTGGTGCGACCACATGCCGCCGGTGGCGTCGTAGCCATTCGCTTTGAAGAAAGCGTCGAAGTCGCGCACGCGCGTCTCGGTGGTGGCGAACCAAATGTCGCCGACGGGCACGTAGCGCATGTCGAGGCTGTTCTTCCACGGCTTGCCGGGCTGCGGTGGCTGGCGCGGTGCGGTGGCGACGGGCTTGGGCGTCGCGCCGGGTTTAGGCGCGGGCGTTTTCTCCGCGCTGGCGGGCAGGTGAAAGTACAGCGCCGCACCCGCGGCGAGCAGCGCGGCAAGGCCGATGACGCCGGCGAAAACCGGCCGCCGGCTGACCGGCGGCGGAGCGTACGTGGAACGCGCCGCGGACTGCCCGGCGAGCGTGCGCGCGGCGGACGCGACAGCGGGATCGGCGAGCGTGATTTCGGCGGACTCGTCCGGCGGCGGTGCGGGGGACGCGGGGCGCGGCACCGTGGGGAATTCCTCGTCCGGGCTGCGCGGCGTGGTGAGCCCGTGCGCGCTGCTCAGGGCCACAGTTTCGAGGTGCGCGGCCACCCGCAGCGGGCGCTCGGCGGGCACGGTGGAGGGCAGGCTCTCGAGGCACTGGCGCAGCTCGGCGCGCAGTTCGGCAGGCGTCTGAATGCGCCGGTCCACGTCCTTTTCCAGCATCCGCCGCAGCACCGCGACCACACCCGCAGGCAGCACGGCGAGGGAGGCAAACTCCGGCGTTTTGTCCAAATGCTGCGCGATGACGCTGGCGATGGAGCCCATGAAAGTGGGCTTGCCCGTGAGCATGAACCAGAGCGTGACGCCGAGCGAATAGATGTCCGAGCGGATGTCCTCGCTGCGCTGGTCGAGCTGCTCAGGGCTGGCAAAATACGGCGTGCCGACAAAGCCCGTGGTCGTCAGCGCGCCGGCGGTCGAGCCGATGAGCGCGGATTTCACGAGGCCGAAATCAATGACCTTCACGAGCATCTCGCCGTCGCCCTCGTGGATGAGCATGAGGTTCGAGGGCTTGATATCGCGATGCACAAGGCCCTGCTTGTGCGCGGCGATGAGCGCGCTGGCGACTTGCTCGGTGATGGCCAGGGCGGTGAGCGCGGCGAGCGGGCCGTCGCGTTTCACGCGCGCGTCCACGGTTTCGCCCTCGATGAATTCCATCGAGTAAAAGTACGAGTCGCCGTGGCGGCCGAGGTGAAAGACGGAGGCCACGTTGCGGTGCCGCAGTTGCGCCGCGCCGCGGGCCTCGCGGAGAAAGCGCTCGGCAGCGGTGGGGTCGCCGAGGTAGGCGGCGCTGATAACTTTGAGCGCGACAGCGCAGCGCAGATTCGTGTCGAAGGCCTTGTAGGTCATGCCCATCGCGCCGTGCCCCAGCTCCACGACGGTGCCGTCGGCGTTTTTCAAAAGCTCGTAGTGCTCGAATTTTTCCGGCTGGGACATCGCCGCAAAACCTACCCACCGGGCCGCCGCGCGGCAATCCCCGCGTGGCGCTACGACGGCTTCACGTACACGCCCACGAGCGGCCGCGGATACGCCGTGCGCGAGGTGAAGTCGCTGACGAAGCCGTCCGGCGTGCGGATTTCCACATGGCCCGCGTCCGGCCCGCCGTACACCACCACCGCGCCGACCGGCGCTTTGTAGGGATTCGTCACCGCCAGTTTGGTGAAGCCGTAATTGCGGCACAGTTCGTCGCCGGCCTGCTTGGCCCACGCGCTGGTGGGGCGGCTGGTCACGACGTTGGCGGCGAGCAGCGCGTCCTTCACGTATTTCCAGCAGTGCCAGGTCATCTGCGGATGCGCGCGCTTTTGCGCGATCTCGGCGGCGCGGATCATGCGCGCGTCGTAGCTGATGTCGCGCGACTTTGGGCCAAAGAGCGACCACTGCCCCCTGGCCAGCGGCTGCGCGTGCGTACGATCGAAAAGCGAGTCTTCCGCCGACGCCGCGCCCGCGAGGCCGAGCAGGGCGGCGGTGCAGAGCGAGAGGTGTGAAAGTTTCATCGGTCGGCGCGGCAAACGCGCGGAGGTTAGCCGCGCTTTGGCCCGCGTCAAACAGCAACCGCCGTTCCGGCGCGATCATTTCTTGACGCTCCCGGCGGTGCCCTATTGATTGGCGCGCTTTTTCCGCACACACCACACCACACATCCAACCACTATGATCAAAATCGGCATCAATGGCTTCGGCCGCATCGGACGTCTCGTTTTTCGCGCCATCTGCGACCAGGGCCTGCTCGGCAAGGAGATCGACGTCGTCGCCGTCAACGACCTCGTCCCGGCAGACAACCTCGCCTACCTCGTGAAGTACGACTCCACGCAGGGCAAGGCGAAGGAGGAAGTGTACTCGAAAAAATCTTCGCCCGACGTGGCGGAGGACGATGTGCTCGTCGTGGACGGTCACGAGATCAAATGCCTCGCCGTGAAAGAAGGCCCGGCGGCCCTGCCGTGGAAGGCGCTCGGCGTGGACATCGTGATCGAGTCCACCGGGCTTTTCACCGACGGCGAAAAGGCGAAGGGCCACCTCACTGCGGGCGCGAAAAAGGTCATTATCTCCGCTCCGGCGAAAGGCGAGGACATCACCGTGGTCATGGGTGTGAACCATGAAAAATACGTCGCCGCGAGCCACCACATCATCTCCAACGCGAGCTGCACCACGAACTGCCTCGCCCCAGTCGTGCATGTGCTTTTGCGCGAAGGCTTCGGTATCGAGGAAGGGCTGATGACCACCATCCACAGCTACACCGCCACGCAGAAAACCGTGGACGGCCCGAGCAAGAAGGACTGGAAAGGCGGACGCAGCGCCGCGATCAACATCATCCCGGCCAGCACCGGCGCGGCCAAGGCCACCGCGCTCGTTTGCCCGGAGGTGAAAGGCAAGCTCACCGGAATGTCCTTCCGCGTCCCCACGCCCACAGTCAGCGTCGTCGATCTCACCGTGAAGACGCTGAAGGAAACCTCCTACGAGGAAATTTGCGCCGCCATGAAAAAAGCCAGCGAGACCTACCTCAAAGGCATCCTCGGCTACACCACCGATGAAGTCGTCTCCACCGACTTCATCCACGACCCGCGCTCCTCCATCTTCGACGCCAGCAGCGGCATCGGGCTGAACGCGAAATTTTTCAAACTCGTGAGCTGGTATGACAACGAGTGGGGCTACAGCAACCGCTGCGTCGATCTCGTCAAATACATCGCCGGTAAATAACGCCCGCGCCAGCCCGGCGTGCCCGCCTTTCCCGCCCGACACCTTCGCCGGTGCCGGGCGGCTGGCTTTTGGCCCGTGGCGTTGGCATCAGCATTGCTACTGTCATCCATGACAGTTAGGCGGACTGCACCGCCGCCCGCCTGCCCTCGCGACCATTGAATACCAAAAGTCCCATCGTTCTTCTCCTCGAAGACTGCCCGGTCACCGCGCTGCTCGTGGAGCGCGCCATCATGCACGAGCTGCCGCACGTCCGCCTGCTCTGGGCGCGCAGCGTGGTCGAGGCCACGGTGCGCGCCGAGGGGCTGGCCATCGACCTTTTCCTCGTGGACGTGCAGCTCCCCGATGGCAGCGGGCTGGACTTCCTCTGGCAGATGAGCGCGGGGCACCCCACCGCCCGCGCCATCGTGATGACCGCCACCGCGCTGCCCGAATACGAGGTCCACTCCGCCGCGCTCGGCGTGCTTCACTTTCTCGAAAAACCGCTCGAGATCCCGCACCTCCTCAGCATCGTCCGCGAAGCCCTCGGAGCCACCGCCACCACGGGCGCGGACGCGGAGTTCAGCGCCACGCTGCAAAACGTCACGCCCGCCGACATCCTCCAGCTCAAGTGCCTGATGCGCGCGACGACGATCATCGAGTTTCATTCGGACGGCACGGTGGGGCGCATCCGCTTTGAGGCCGGGGAAATCACCGACGCCTCAGTCGGCTCCCTGCGCGGCCCCGACGCGCTGTCCGCCATCGTCGGCTGGAAATGCGGGCAGGTCTCGGAGCAGCCGTGCGTGGGCGCGGGCGAGCGCACCATCCACGGCTCCTGGCAGACCCTGCTCATGGAAGCCGCCCAGCGCCTGGACGAAGGCCGCGCGGTGGCGTGAGGCGGCAGGTTTGTTGCCTAAAGGCGGAGGCTGCGGCAGGATTGTCACGCCATGCACGACCCACTCTCGATCACCCGCCGCCATTTCTTTGGCCGGACGGCAAACGCCATCGGCACCGCGGCGCTGGCGTCGCTGCTGAATCGCGATCTTTTTGCCGCGCCGGACCTCAGCACGCGCGGGGCTTTGCCGGCGCTGCATTTTGCGCCGAAGGCGAAGCATGTTATCTATCTGCACCAGTCGGGCGCGCCGTCGCATGTCGATCTTTTCGACTACAAGCCGGAGATGCAAAAGCATCACGGCGAGGAGCTGCCGGCGTCGATCCGGCAGGGGCAGCGGATCACGGGGATGACCTCGGGGCAGAAGGCGTTTCCGGTGGCGGCGACGAAATACAAATTCTCGCAATACGGCAAAAGCGGGCTGTGGCTGAGCGAGCTGCTGCCGCATCACGGCAAGATCGCGGACGACATTTGTCTGGTGCGCTCGATGCACACGGACGCGATCAATCACGATCCGGCGATCACTTTCATCCAGACCGGCAGCGA
>JANXWQ010000069.1 GCA_025351065.1 Chthoniobacter sp.
CGGTGAACAGCGACGACCGCCCGATGCAGGCGCCCGACCACACCGTGAAAGCACCCGACACCGCGCTGCTCGACGACGAGATGCAGGCCGCCATCCAGCGCGCCATCGACGAACTGCCCGAGACCCAGCGCATGGCCGTGATCTTGCGGCGTTACGAGGATATTTCGTACGAGGAAATCGGCGAGGTGCTCGACCTGTCCGTGCCCGCGGTGAAGAGCGTGCTCTTCCGCGCCCGCACGGAGCTGCGGGAAAAGCTAAGGCGTTATCTGGACGCCTAATACACGCCTTCGACAATCGTCTTCGTCATCGCGCCAAACGGCCGCACCTCGGCGACGCCATCCCACGCGTACGGCGCACGCGGTTTTCTCCGAAGCGCCTCGTCGCGTTCGAGAAAGCGCGGCATAAAAAACTCCTTCGTCATCGTCGTCAGCTCCACGCGGCCCCAGGTGTCGTAGTCCACCGTCTGCGCCGTATCCTCCGGCTCCACCACCCGCAGTACCGCGCGCGGCTGCGGGGCGTAATAGGTGATCGAGAAATTGTCCTCGGGCCGCAGCGGCACACTCGCCGCCAGACCCATGAGCGTGTTGCCGTAGGTCGGGTAAAAGCCGATGCGGTTCTCCAGCACTTCCTCCACGATGAAGCGCACGTATTGCGGCAGCATCGTCGTGCCCCCGCAGAAGACGCCGCGGATGCCCGCCTCAAAGATGTCCACCTTCTCCGCGAGCGCCTCGAGCAGCTTCGGCGTCGTGAAAAGCCCGCTCACTTTGCGGTGCTTTAGAATCACCGCCGCCTGATCCACGACGTGATCCATGTACTGCCGCGCCACGTCGAACTGCTTCGCCGAGATCAGCTTCTTCACAAACCGCGGATCGAGGTCGATGAAGTAGCACGACGAACCGCGCACATTCGCCAGATGCTCGATGGCCAGCCGCAGCCGCCGCGGCCCGGTCGGCCCCATCATCAGCCACGCGCCGCCGCGCGGAAAATGCTCGTCGCTGACCTTCTCGGAAAACTCCGAGTAATCGACGCGGAAGTCATTCCAGCCGATGCGCTGCTTCGGCATCCCCGTCGTGCCGCCGGTCTCGAAAATGTTGAACGGCTTCCCCTTGAACTCCGCCGGCACCCACATCTCCGGCTGCAAATCGCGCAGCCACTCGTCCTCAAAATGCGGGAACTTTTTCATGTCCTCGAGCGACTTGATCTCCGCCCGCGGATCGAAGTTTTTCTTCACCCAATCCAGCCAGAACGGGCACCCGGTCTCCGGCGAAAAATGCCAGGCGATGATCTCTTGGAGGTGGGCTTCAAGGGCGGCTTGGGCTTGTTCGGATGTTTGCTGATTCATGGCTGTTTGGCGTGGGAAAAAATTTGCGCGTTTTACTTTGCGCGTTCGAGTTTGAACGTCGGCTTGGTCATCGTGGAAGCGTAGAAAATATCGGCGTTGGCATCCCACGCATAGTTCGCGCCGACACGCGCGGTGGTGAAGCCGGCGGGCAGCGGCGCAGCGGGCTGCCAAGTTTTGCCTCCATCCTTCGTTTCGACAAAGCCGGTTTTGCCGACGACGACAAAGTGCTCGGCGGTTTTGAAGAGCGGGCCGTGCGTGGCGTCCACCGGGGCGAGGGCGGTCCACGTCGCACCTTTGTCGCGCGAGACGAGTACTGTCTTGCCCGTGGGCCAGTAAGCCGCGCCGTCGAAAACCACGGGCACACCGGCGGATGGTTTTTCGTCGGAGACATTCGCCCACGTCGCGCCTGCGTCGGTGCTGCGGAAGATGCCGGGCTCCTTTTCTTTCGTCGCAACGAACGTGGTGTGGTCGAAAACTCCGCAGCCGCTGAAGCCTTTTTCGAGATTCGTCCATGTCGCGCCGCCGTCTTCGCTGGTCGTGAGCACGCCGCCGCTTTCGTGGCGAATCGCGAGGAGACGCTTTCCCGTGTCCGCCCAATCGACCGCGCCAAAATCGAGATGCGATGTCTTCCATTTCGTCCACGTCTTGCCGCCGTCCGCCGTCACCGCGCTGTCGCCATAGATCATGAAACACGCGAGCCGTTTCCCCGCCGGATCGGCCTGCAAGGCCCAGCCCGTCTCGCAACGCCCGCCGATGACTTTGTCGTCGCAGCGCGCGAAAGTCGCGCCGTGGTCCGCGCTTTGCCAGAGCCCGAGGTCGCTTACAACCATGAAGACATCGCCGCCCGCGCGATCCACGACGACGCCCGCGGTCGGCCCCCCATAGCCGGGCTTGAGCGGCGCGGTGACGGGATCGGAAATGTTCGTCCACTCGCCCGCGAAGGCGCTGGAAACCAAGGTTGTGAGGAGGATGAGCGTTTTCATTTTTTTTGGATGCAGTAGAGGGTTTTGTCACCGCGCAGGAAAATCCGGCCGTCGCTGACCGCGGCGCTGGCGCGAGCTTCTTCGCCGATTTCGTTGGTCGCGAGCACTTCGAGTTTGTCGCCGGCTTTCAACACGTAGCTCTTCCCCGCGCTGGCAAAATAGATACGGCCGTCGGCGGTTACAATCGGGCTTGCCCAGGTCGAGACGCCCGCGAGGCGTTCGGAAAAAACGAGCGCGCCATCGGCGACGCGAACCGTTTTCAAAATCTCCGGCTGATGTGTGCGCCACACGAGCCCCGCGGCGATGACAGCCGACGACAAGCCCTCGGGAATGTTCGGGAACGTCCATCGCAAGTGCGTCGCCGCGACATCGCCCATGCCGGTCGGGTCCACGCACACCGCTTTGCCGCCGCGACCGCTGTCGGAAAAGACGACCTTGCCGTCGAAGACCGGTGACGACGCATCGCCCGGCGCGGCGCAGCGCCACAGCATCTGGCCGCTCGCGGGGTCGAGCCCTTGCAGCGCGCCGCTCGCGGCCACAAACATCTGCGGCTTGCCCGCGACGCTCGCGAGGACTGGCGTGCAGTGCGTGAAGCCCGTCTCCGGGCGTTTCGCTTCCCATTTGATTTCGCCGCCCGCTTTGTCAAACGCGATGATGCTCGACGTCTTCCCCGTTTGGTCGCAATCGAGGATCACCGTCTCGCCGAAAAGAACCGGGCTCGCGCCGAGTGCTACGTCGAACGCGAACTTTTCCAACTCGCGCCGCCACGCGATCTTGCCGTCGAGCTCCAGCGCCGCGATCACCGCCGAGCCAAAGACGACGAACACGCGCCTCCCGTCGCTGCACGGCGTCGGCGCGCAGTAGCCGCCGCGCAGGTCCTTCAAAATCCACGGCCCCGGCGGCACCAGCGTGTCCCACAGCAAGCGCCCGTCAGCCTTGGCAAAGCACAGGACGTGATGCGCCAGCGGTTCGTTTTGCACGCACGTCACGAAGACGCGGTCGCCCACGACGATGGGCGACGAGTAGCCGCTGTCATTCTTCGGCAGCACCGCGCGCCACGCGATGTTCTCGCCGGTCTTCGCGTTCCAAGTCAGCGGCAGGTCGCGCTCCGCCGAAATCCCCTGCCCCGTCGGCCCGCGAAATTGCGGCCAGTCTTCCGCCTGCGCCGCGATGGCGAGCAACCCGAGGAGCAGCGTGGGAAACCTCATGGCAGCTTAGTCCGCGGACGTTTCCGCCTTTGGCTCCGGGAGAAAAAAGCTCGCGCCAAACGCGATGACAAACACGGCCATGCCAACGAGCCCGGCGGCAAACGCCACCTTGTCGTAGGTGTTCGCGCCGCTCATCGCGGGCGCGAGCAGATTGGTGGTGAGGAACGCTGCGCTCGTGCCGATCATGCGCCCGCCGACATTCGTGGCGAAGCTGCCGCCGGTGCCGCGGAGGTGCAGCGGGAAAATCTTCGGCAGGTATTCGCCGAAGTAGCTGAACTGCCCGACGACGAGCAGGCCGCAGAGGAAAACCGACCAGTCGAACATCGCGCCGCCGACGGGATAAATGTGGCAGTAGGCAATCGGAAATGCCGCGCAGGCGGGGATGATGAAAAGCCGCAGCAGCGTGCGCCGCGCGATAGCCGTGACTACCAGCACGGCTAGAATAATCCGCCCGACCAGCCCGCCCATTTCCTGCCGGAACTGCACGGTGTTCCCGCGCTCTTTCACCACCTTGTCAAACGGCTCCACTTTCTCGCGGTTGTCACCCAGCCCCTTCAAAATCTTCTCCCGCTCGACGAGCGCCTTCTTCGCGTCAGGCTTGGCGGCGGTGAGTTCATCGAGCTTCGCGCCGAGCGTTTTGAAGTCCGCACCCAGCGCCGCGATTTTTTCCTTGTCGCCGCCCTTATTCGCGGCGCGAAAGGCGACGCGGTTTTTCGAGCGTTGCCCGGCGAGTTCGCGCAGGCCGGGCACCTCGGCCACGGCTTGATCGAACGCCGGTTTCGCCGCGAGCAGTTGCTTGTTCAGCTCGGTCGCCTCGTCATTCAGCGGCTTGAGTGTCGCCCGCTGCGCCGCGAGTTCCGGCAGGCCGGGCGCGATGCGCAGCGGCGTGAGCTGCAGCGCGCCAAACGCCGCCGCGTACGCGCACGCCGAGAGCAGCGCCGTCACGAGCGTGACGCGCCGCAGCTCCGGCGAAAACAGCGCGCCAAAGCTCGGGCGCTGCAAAGTCCCCGCGGCGCGCTTTTCCCGCCAGACCTGCGACTCCGGCACGAAGGGCAGCAGCAGCGCGATCGGGATCGCCGGCAGCAGCCCCGTCATCAGCAGATAGCGCCACGAGCCGTGCGCGTTGAAAATCTCCGGCAGCGGCAGCGCGGGCAGCGTCGCCGCGCGGGCCACGAGCCACGCATTTACCCCAGTCACGAGCAGCCCGCCGAGCGAGGCAAAAGCCTGCGTCCAGCCGAGCACGATCTCCTTGCGCCGCTTGTCGGGAAACAACTCTGCGAGCCACGTAATCGCCGCCACAAACTCCACGCACACCCCGATGAAAGTCGTGCAGCGGAAAAAAACAAACGCCCCCAGCGTCGTGGAAAACGCTGCCGCAAACGGCGACAGCGCATAGACAAAAATGCTCACCGCCATGATCCGCTTGCGCCCGAAGCGGTCGATCAGCCACCCGCCCGCCAGCCCGAACGTCCCGCCGCACAGCGCCGTCATCCACAGCATCCGGCCCATCCAGTCGGTCACGAGCGGATTGTTCGGCGGCACATTTAGCAGCTCCGCGATGGCCGGCACCCCGGCGAGCGGCGTCATCAGCAGCTCGTAGGTATCAAAAAGAAAACCGATGCTGGCGATGGCGATGACCAACCAGTGCGTGAGCGTGAGGCGCGGAGCGGTGGAGGAGGGCATAGGGCGGAAAAGCGCGGAGTTGTACGCCTACGTATCATTTCACGCCAAGCCTTATTTCATCCGCCAGCCGTCGGGCTTGCGCCGCCGTCTTGGTCTCCGCACGCGCGAGTTTCCGGGAAACGACTCCGGCACCGGCGGCATGATTGCAGGGTGGAACAGGCTCGCCTACGCTCCGCGCAGGCACGCTGAGACCTTGACAGAAATTTTGCACGCCCAGCCCTTTCATCCCTTCACCGTTCACACGGTCAGCGGGGAAACCTACCTCGTCGATCACCCGGATTTCGTCTGGCTGCCACGGGGCGGCCGGACTGTTTACATCAGCCTGCCCGGCGGAGCAGGCGAACGCGTCCGCCTCGTGGACACGGCATTGATCGAGCGACTGGAAACCAATGACGTGCATCAGCCCAACTAAAAAAACCTGCCGCCGCGCTCACTTCGGCTCCGCTCCTTTCAGCGCGTCGTAGCGCTTCCAGAATTCGGCGGGGGTGAGGCGCGGGTGGCCGGCGTCGCCGTCGCCTTCCCAATCGCCCTCCCAGCCGAGGTATTCGAGACTCTTCAGTTCGCGCAGCACTTCGAGGTTCTCGGCGGTGCGTGGGATCATCACCCGGCGCAGTTTGGGCATCTCCAACAGGGGGCGCAGGTCCTTCACCGGTGTGCCATCGAAGTAAAAATGCTCCAGCGGCATTCCCAGCAGTGGTGAAAGGTCGCTGACTTGTGACTTGAAAAGTCGAAGCACTTTGAGGGATTGGCCCCGGAGCGGGCGGAGGTCGATCAAGGCCCAGCAACTTGTGAGATTGAGATTTACCAACGGCATTCCTTCCAGCGGGGCCAAATCATCGAGAGGATTGTTGTCCAGACTCAGCTTGGAAATCTTCAAGCCCTTGAGGGCGGCGAGGTCGCTCAGATTCTGGCTCGCCAGATTAACTTCCAGCATGCCGTCGGCGGCTTTGGTGCAGTGACTTGCCAGGAGCGATTCCAATTTGATCCTAGCCGCAATCCGGTCGCTGGCCACGCGTGCGTCCCAATCCTTCCAGACATCTTCTGCGGGCCGGTAGTCTCCCACCCCTTCGGCAATCAATTTGAGTGAAGGATGATTCCTCAACTGCGCAAGGAGAGGGCCGAAATAGTTGATCCGAAGTTTTTCAAGTTTCGTCAGCCGCAGCAACGGTGTGAGGTCTTTGATTCTGGGGCTGTCGAGGATGCTCAACTCGGTAATCGGCGCATCCATGATGGGCGTTAAATCCGCCACGTCGTTGTTCTTGATATCGAATTTGCGCAGCGGCTTTCCACGAAGCGCAGATAGGTCGGAAACAAGACTCTCCCGCGCATAGAGTTTTTCAATGGGCGCATCGATCAGGAAATTGAAGGTCTTATCCTTTCTTTGATTGTTTCCGGAGATGTCGATTTCCTTCAACGGCGCACCTTTTAACGGAGAAAAATCCAGGATTTCTGCGTAGCCTAAATCAGCCCATTCCAATGGCGCATCACGCAGCGCAGAAATATCCTGAATGCCGGTCTTCGCGAGGCGAACCCCTTTTAGCGGCATTCCATGAATCGGCGAAAGGTCAGTGATCTTTGTGTTAGCGGCCTCCAATAACGTGAGTGCCATCCCTCGCAACGGTTCCAAGGTGGAAACGTTCGTTGAATTGATCCTTAGTCCAGTAATGGGCAGCCCTCTTAGCGGTTCTATCGTGTCGATCTTCAGGTTATCCAAGTTCACGACGAACTCGCTCTTAGGCTCTCCCCACATCCCTCCTTTCCCTTTTCCAAGCCATTCGTCCAGCCGGTGACGGATTAGCTTTTCCTGCTCATCACGAATCAAATCCAGTTTGGCGGCGACGGCTACGGCTGCGCCCGTCGCGCCGACTTTGAGCAGAGCATCGTAAACGGGCCTGGCGGCATCGCTCCGCCAGCGCGCTGTGGCGGGTAAAGCGGCGAGTTTTTCCACCGCAGGTCGGATCAAGCCGATCTCATCGCGAACGCTTGGGTCTCTATCCTGCGCAGTGTGGAGAGCCTCCGCAGCTTCTTGCAGACGATCCAAGCCGATGAGCAGCCAAACGCGCGACCAGTAGCTGGGCAGATAGCCAGGATCGACCGCTAGCGCCGCCTCGCACTTTTCCAGTGCCGATTCCAAACGCTGAAAACGTGCCTCGCTTTCGGAGAGTTGGTGCAAGGCCGGGGTCTGCCGCTTGAGATCCGTCAGCGCCCGCTCGGCGCGGCGGCCTTCGATGACGGCCTTCGTGCCTAAGCCTCCGCCGACGAGCAAGACGGCAGCGGCACCGATGGATGCGGCCTTGTGCCGCCGGACGAAAAGCGCGGCCTGCTTCGATGCCGCGCGATGGCGGCCTGCGCGGGCGCGAGGGAGACGCCGGGCTCAGTGGGCGCGCGCTGGCGGCAGACTTCGAGGGTGAGGTCGGGGCCGAGGCGGATGCTCTGGTTCGGAAAGAGCCGGGTGGCGGCGGTGACGGGCTGGCCGTTGACGAAGGTGCCGTGCTGCCGAGGTCTTCGAGCAGGTGGTGGTCGTAATTGATGGTGAGACGGGCGTGTTTGCGCGAGAGCAGCGGCGTGTCCGCGTGGACATCGACGCCGGCCTCGCGGCCGATGACGTATTCGCCCGGCGGGAGCGTGGCGCGCACCATCTCGGCACCGTCGAGGGTGAGGATAACTTCAGTGAGCGGGACGTGCATGGCGGCGCAAGCTAGCGGCGCGGGCCGCGCGGTGTCGAGCCGGGCTGCGGCGGACGGTTCCCCGCTACTTTTTCGCGTCTGCTTTCGCGCCGGGCGCCACGGGCTTCGCGCCCTCGGCGATGGCGAAGAGATGGGTCTGGGTGCCGACATACATCACGCCATTCGCCACGATGGGTGTGGAATAGACGGGGCCGCCCATGTTGACCTCGCTGAGCAGCTTGAACTTTCGGTCGGACGCGAAGACACACACGTCGCCGTCTTCATCGCCGAGATAGACTTTGCCGTCGGCGACTAACGTGGAGCCCCACATGTGGGCCTTCATGTCGTATTGCCATTGCTTTTTTCCGGTCTCGGCATCGAGGCAAAAGACGAAGCCGCTGAAGTCGGCGATGTAGAGCAGGCCGTTGGTAGGATCAATGCTAACGGTTGAGATCGAGCGATGGATTTCTTTGAAGTCCCAGATAAGTCCGGTCTTGGTAACATCGCCGGTCTTAGTGGCATCCACGCAGACTAAGCGACCCACACCTTCGCCGTGCTCGGGATCCTGGCCGATGGCGACATAGATCCGGTTCTTATAAAAGACGGGCGTCGCATTGATTTCACTCGGGCCTTCCGCGGCGGGATACTTAATGGGCTTGCCAGCCTTGTCTTTCTTGTAGTCCCCGGGCACGGCGTCGAACCACCAGACTTTTTTCATAAAGCTGGAGTCGCCGTCTTTCACCGGCGTGGGATCGAAGGCGTATAGGATACCGTCGCCGCCGCCGAAATAGACCTGATCCTTGCCATTCACTTTGCCGAGCGAGGGCGAGGTCCACTGGCCGTGCTTGATGTTCGGGCCGATGTGCGCGTCGTCTTCGGCGAGCAGGGTGCCGGTGTTTTTGTCCAGCTCGATGAAGGACGGCGACTGCGGCGACGGGATGTTCACATGGGTCCAGTCCTGGCCGTTCGAGGTGCAGGCGAATAACTTGTCGCCGAGCGTGATGACGGAGCAATTCGAGGCGTTGTGCGGGAAGACGCCCAGCTCGTCCATCATGTCGTAGCGCCAGAGGATGTTGGCGTCGGTCTTGCCGGGCTCGATGGGTGGTTTTCCGGGGCCGCCGAGATACTTAGCCTCGTCTTTGAAAGGGCCGTCGTTGCCATTGCTAAGACCTTCGGCGTCGAGGCACACGACTTCGCAGCGGCTGGTTACGACCCATAGTTTTGCACCCTCTACATTGGCCGAGGCGAGGATGCCGAGATACTCCCAGTCATTCACTTTCCCGCTCGCCAGCTTCGGCACCGCGAGCTGCCAGAGGAAGTCGCCGTTGTAGGCATTGAGCGCGTAGAGGCACGAGCGGTCGTCCTTGTATTTCGGGTCGCGCGGCGAGGCGTTATTCGTGCCCACATAGACCTTGCCATTGGCGACGACCGGGTTGCCATAGGTCTGCGAGCCGAGCTTCACCACCCACTGCACGCCCGCGACCGCGCTGAGATCCACCTCTTCCGTGCCCGGTTTGAAGGCGAAAGCGAAGTGCCCCTGCTTGTCCGGCTGCGTCGGGCCGAATTTTTCCGGCAGCCCTTTCGCTGGCGAATACATGTTGCGCCCCGGATCATTGCCGCCCCAGCGCGGCCAGTCTTCGGCGAAAGTGGCGGGCGCGAGCGCGGCGAGAGCGAGGGTGAAAAGGTGGCGTGGATTCATGGCGGTGGGTGGAGAAAACGAGGTTGCTCTATACGCACACGTATGATTGCCGCCAAGCGTTTATTCTTTGGACGCAGGCCGATGTGGCTTTCCCGCCCGTCGCTTTGCAGAGCGTTATTTTCGCCGGGCAGGGATGCCCGGCGGACATCTGCAGCCTGGAAGCCTGCGCCACGCCCCACCTATGCGAGCTGGAGCTGGGTTTTCAAAATGAGGGTCATCGCCTTGACGCTCAGCTCGTGGAGATTAAAGGGCTTGCCCACGAAATCATTGCCGCCGCTGGCCGTGGACTGCACGCGGTTTTCGAGCGTGGCGAGGCCGGTGAGAAAGATGACCGGCGTGGTCGCATGACTGCCGAGGGTGCGGATTTGTTTGCACAGCTCGAAGCCGTCCATGCCCGGCAGATTCACGTCGAGAAAGATGAGGTCGTAGCGGTTGCTCGCCAGCTCGGCCAGCGCCTCGACCGGCTCCTGCGCGCAAGCCGTGCGCATGGCGGAAGTCTCCAGGGCCATGCGGATGGCGTCGCAGTTTTCGAGGTCGTCATCCACGGCAAAAATCCGCGCCTTCGCCGGATCTTTCGCCGCCGCGAAGCCACGCTCCCGCAGCAGCGTGCCGAGAAACTCGATGGTCTGCTGCACGGTGCGCAGCGTGGACTGGTTGACCTGGCCGGGGAATTCGTAAAGCCCGCGCGTCAGCTCGGAGAAAGCCCAGCAGAGCCGGTGGACGCCGAGGTAGCCGGTGGTGCGGGCGCGCTCGGAAAACCCGTGAACATGGCAGTGCAGCTCGTTGAGCAGGCTGAGGTCGGACGGCGTTTTCGTGAACGACTGAAAGCACTGCCGCATCGCGCCGAGCGCGCTCCGCGCCTCCTTTTCGCTGAGCGTCTGCACCACGCCGGCGGCCAGCGGCCCGGTGCCGTCTTCGGGCTCGGCATCCGTGGCCGGGGACGACTCGCTGACCAGGCCGGCGAAGTCGGATTTCGTCGCGCCGTTCCTGGTCGCGCGGCCGGCGGCGGTGGCAAATTTCGCCTGCAAGCGCGCCTCGGCGAGATTGGCGCTCAGCTCGCGGATTTCGTGCTGCGCGCTTTGCAACTGCGCCACGATGTCGATGGTCTCGACGCGCTGTTTTTCAAAGCGCCGCTGCAACACCTGCAAATCCTCCTGCCGGGTCCGGGCATCGGCGGCGGCGCCTTCGAGCCCGGTGAGCTGGCTGCGCAGAGCGGTGAACTGGGCCTCGAGTCCGGCCGCTTTTTCCACGGACTGCGCGCGGTCGGTGTCGCGCTCGATCATGAGTTCGGCGATTTCTTTTTGCGCCGCGGCCAGGGCCTCCTGCGCCGCGGTGTGCTCCGCGCTGCGGGTGCCCAGCTCCCGCTCGAGCTCCGCCTGCCGGGCCGCCGCGGTTTCGCTTCGGGCCTGGAGCGTGGCGAGCTGCTGGTGCACCGCCTCGAATTTCTGCTCGGCATTTCTGGCGCCGTGCCGCGCCTCGCGCGCCTGCGTTTCCGCGGCGGCGAGTTTCTCGTGCGCCTCGGCCAGCGCCTGCCCGGCGGTCTGCGTTTCTTCTTCGCGAAATTTCTGAAACTGCGCGCGCACTTCCTCCAGCTCCCGCGCCTGCTCCTGCGCGCGCCCTCGGGCCGCGTCGCGCTCCTGCGTGACGCTCAGCACCTGCGCCCGCGCCTCGGCCAGCGCCGCCAGATGCTCGCTGCCGGCCTGGAGCTCCGCGGTTTTCTGCTCCGCAAAATCGAGCAGCTTCCGGCGCTGCTCATCCAGCTCGTGGGTCAGCGCCTCGACCTGTTTCGCCGTCACATCGCGGTCGAGCGTGGTGGCGTCGAGCTGGCGGCGAAATTCGGCGGCCTCGGCCGCCGCCTGCTTGAGCGCCTTCTCCACGGTCTCGCGCTGGTAGCCGAGGTCGGCGGCTTCGTCCTCAGTGCGGCCGAGCCGGTTCGTCAGCTCCATGATCTGCGCGTGCGCGCCGTCGCGCGCCTGGCGGATGTTCAGGAGCTGCTTTTGCGTCTCGCCGATGAGCCGCGCCTGGTCCTCGTTGGCCCGGTTGAAAGACTCAAATTTTCGCACGGTCTCGTCGCGCTGCCGCGCCGCCTCATCGCGCTGGCGCTGGGCCTCGCTGCGTTCGCGCGCGGCCCCTTCGAGTTTGCGCGCGGCCTCGGCCAGCGCCTGCGCCTGGCTGGCGCTCTCCATCAGCGCCGCATCGCGCTCCCGGATGAGCGCCGTCACCTCCACAAAATGCGCGCGCAGCTCGCGCTCGTTTTCCCGCAGCAGCTCGATCTCCCCCTCGGCGCGGGCGAGCTGGCTCACCAGCGCGGCCTTTTCCTGCTCCACCGCGCGGGTCTGCCCGCGGGCGTCGCGCGAGGTCTGCTGAAGCTGCTCGATGAGCGTGCGGATTTCGAGCGTCGGGTCGACGTCTTCGCTCAGGGCGTTCACCGGCAGATTGGTGATGGGCAGCGGCACGCGCGCCTCAGGTGTGGGGTGAAACTCGGAGAATTCGGAGATTTTGAGTTGCGGATGAGACATACGAAGGGCGCAGCGAGGTCAGTCAACCCGCCGCGTAGATTGCTTTCCAAAGCACCGGCTGTGCCTCCGCCGCGCCCAACCCGATGACTGCCCGGCAGATTCAGCGAAAAAAAATTCGCTCCCGCTTCGTCCGCGCACCGCCGTCGCAGCGGCGCGAGCGGGATTCTCATTTTTATGGGAAAAAATCCGCCGCCCCGCCCGCCCGGTGAAATTGCTTCCGCCGCTCCCCCGCCCCGCGCTATCACCGCGCGATGCTTTCCTCCCTCGCCGTCCTCCCGCCCAACGGCCTGCTCGCGCTCGCCGCCGCCGCCATCATCGGCCTCGTCCTGCTCATCGCGCTGTGCAAATGCAACGCCATCGTCGCCATCGTCATCGCCGCGCTCGCCGTCGGGCTCGGCAGTGGCATGCCGCTCGGCGACATCGTGAGCAGCTTCGAGGGCGGCGTCGCCAAAACGATGGGCGGGCTCGCCATGATTATCGGCCTCGGCACCATCCTCGGGAAACTGCTTTCCGAATCCGGCGCGGTGGAAGTCATCGCCCTCACCCTCGTCCGCTGGCTCGGCCCCGCGCGGCTCGACTACGCCATCATGCTCGTCGCCTTCGTCCTCGGCATTTCGATTTTTTTCAACGTCGGTATCGTCCTCCTCGGCCCCATCGCCTTCATGCTCGCGCGGCAAACCGGCACGCCCATCCTGCGGCTCGCGCTGCCGATGGCGGCGGGGCTTTCCACCGCGCACGGGCTCATCCCGCCGCACCCTGGGCCGCTCGCCGCCATCAATATCATCCACGCCGACATCGGCAAAACCATCCTTTACTCCCTGCTCATCGGCGCCCCCACCGCGCTGCTCACCGGCCCGCTGCTCGCCCGCTGGGTCGCGCCGCGTGTGCCCGCGGAAATGCGCGGGCTGCTCGCCGAAATGGTCGGCCGCCCCGCCGCCCCACGCCCGCCCGGCTTTGGCGTCAGCATTTTCACCATGCTGCTCCCCGTGCTCCTCATGCTCCTCGGCACCGCGGCCAAAGTCTTCCTCCCGCCCGAGAACCCCCTGCGCCCGTGGGCCGAATTCCTCGGCGCTCCGACCGTCGCCATGCTGCTCGCGGTGCTCGTGTCGTTCTACACCTTCGGCATCGGCTGCGGACTCACGCGGTCGCAGATTTTGAAATTCAGCGAGACCTGCCTCGCCCCCATCGCCGGGCTGCTCCTGCTCATCGGCGCGGGCGGCGGCTTCAGCAAAGTGCTCGAGGGTTCCGGCGTCGGCCTGGCCATCGGCGAGTGGGGCAAAACGCTGCCCATTTCCCCGCTCCTGCTCGGCTGGATCATCGCCGGCCTGCTGCGCATTGCCATTGGCTCCGCCACCGTCTCCGTGCAGACCGCCGCCACGCTCATGGCCCCGATCATCGCCAGCAAACCCGAGGTCAACAAAGAGCTGCTCATCCTCGCGATGGGCTCCGGCTCACTCATCCTCTCGCACGTCAACGACAGCGGCTTTTGGTTCGTGAAAGAATACCTCGGCCTCTCGATCGAGCAGACCTTGAAAACGTGGACCGTCGTGGAAACCGGCATCGCCTGCGTCTCCATCGTTTTCATCCTGCTCATCAACGCCTGCGGGTAACGCGCCTCGCCCGTTTTTTTCCGCTAAAGCTGATCCAGCGGACTCACCACCCGCGCCGGCTGCGCCTCCAGATAGCGCATCGTCGTCTCCAGCTTCGCGTGCCCCAGCACCGCCTGCAGATCCCGCGCCGCCGCCCCGGCCCCGTGCGCATGCGTGGCATAGGTGTGCCGCAGCACATGCGGCGTCACCTTCGACGGCAACCCCGCCTTTTCCGCCCCGCGCCGCACCGCCCGCTGCACATTCACCTTGGCCTGCTCCCCGGAAATTGATCCAGGCGCTATGAGAGTTGGCGGCGCGCCAGCGCCGCCCAACTCCCAATGAAAAGAAAACGACATCCACCCGAAGAGATCATCAAGAAGCTGCGTGAGGCGGCGACGCTTTTGGCCGGAGGCCAAGGCGTCGAGGAAGTCTGCAAGCGGCTGGAAGTGAGCCCGCCGACCTATCACCGCTGGAAGGAGCAGTATGGCGGGGCGAAAGAGGAGACCGTCAAACGGCTCAAGGAGCTGGAGAAGGAGAACGGCCGCCTCAAGCGGATCGTGGCGGACATGGCCCTGGACAACGCGATGCTCAAGGAGCTGGCGG